>VBAB01000687.1 GCA_005888525.1 Alphaproteobacteria bacterium | reverse complement strand
TGACCGTGAAGCCCTCGAGCAGCTTGGGGAACAGCCCCTTCAGGAGGATGGCGGTTTGGGCGGCGTAGTCCATTTCCGGTTACCTTGCGGCAGCGCACGCACCGTCGACGTGCCGCCTTTCGCCGCCACGACCGCTGCATCTCTATCAGCGGCCCGATTGTGAAACCCGGGCGTGGCGCGGCTCCGTGCCAAACCATTTCTTGTAGAGCGCTTTGTAGGGACTGTAGAGGCTGCCGCCCTGCATCTCCGCGACCACGGTATCGAGAAACAACCACCACTTGAAGTCGTCCTGCCGCAGAAAAATTCCGTTGCCGGTCACGTCGGTGAGCCACTCGTCGAGGATGCGGATGTCGGGGTTGTCCTTGATATAATACAGCGCAACCGGCGCATCGAGTTGGGCAGCGGTGGCACGACCGAGCTTCACAGCATTGAACTGCGCCGAGATCGCATCGAAGGTGAGGAACTTGGCATTGGGATAGAGCCGCTTGCCACGCTCCTCCTGCACCGGGGCCGTCAGGTGCGCGACGGTGTTCTCCGCCGTGTTGAGATCGGCGATGGTCTTGATGGAGCTGTCCTTCTTCACGACCACGACGATGCCGCTGTCGATGTAGGGTCGCGTGAAGGCAACCTGCAGCGCGCGATCCGCGTAGACCGTGGTCACCATGATGCCGAAATCGATGGTGCCGTTCTGGGTGTTGGGCCAACGCGCGGCGAAGCCCTGCTTGAGCAGCTCGATCTTGGTGTCGTCTCCGAAGATGCCCTTGGCGATCAGCTTGGCCACATCGATGTCGAAGCCGACCAGCTCGCCCTTGTCGTCGATGAAGCCGAAGGGCGGCGCCTCGCTGGTAACCCCGACGATGACTTTGCCGCGGGCGCGCACCTCGTCGAGCTTGGACTTGCTCGCTGCCGCGGCGGTCGTCGCGGCCGTCTGGGCCCCGGCTGGTTGAGTCTGGGCCAGGACCATGCCGGCACCCGCGGCAACACCGGTTACGTGAGTGATGAATTCGCGCCTTGATGTCACGACCGTCCTCCTACTCCAGCACCAAATGGGCCCTTGCTGCCGCATTCCCAAGCAAGAGGCGGGCCGGATCGTCGATCCGCCTCCGTTGCAGCTTCACTCGGCCGCGATCGGCCGGTCGCCGATCGACAGCGAGCTCGACTCGCGCACGTCCACATCCCTAGGGAACCCGTCCATGGCCCGCTTGATGGCGATGTCGAGCCGCCCGACGATGTCCTTGATCTCGGCTTCCGTGACGATCAGCGGCGGCGCGAAGCGGAAGTAGTGCTTCACGGAGATACCGATGACGCCTTCGAGCGCGCAGTTGTAGCGGATGCGCTCAGCCATTATCGGATCGGGGATCTTGCTGCCGGGGTCCTTGACGATGTCGAGCATGCGGTAGAGGCCCTTGCCGCGCACGTCGCCGATGCAGGAATACTTGCTCTTGAGCGCCAGTAGCTCCGCCTCGGCGATGGCACCCAGCTGCTCCGCGCGCTCGTCGAGCTTGTCGCGCAGCACGATATCGAGCTGTTTCAGGGCGACCGCCGCGGCCAGCGGGTCGCTGGAATAGGTGCCGGCCCACAGCAGGCCCGCGTCACCGCGCACCTGCTCGGCAATTTGCGGTGTCGTGATGGTGCCGCAGACGGCGAGCCCGGCAGACAATCCCTTGCCCCACGTCACGATGTCGGGCGTCACGCCATAGTGCTCCATCGCCCACATCTTGCCGGTGCGGGCAGGCGCCAGCTGGCATTCGTCGAGGATGAGCAGCGCACCCCAGCGCTTGGCCAGCGCCGCGAGCCTCGGCAGCCACTCCTTGGGCGGCACGATCATGCCGCCGGGAACAGGGATGGTCTCCGCCATGATGCCGGCGATGTTCTGGCTGGTGACGAACTCCAGCATCTCCTCGCTCGACTTGAGGCAGGCGATGTCGCAGCCGGGATAGGTGTTGTTGACGGGGCAGCGGTAGCAGTAGGGCGGCAGCAGGGCGTTGGCCTTGGCCGGGAACATCAGTGGCCCGAGGTTCTTGCGGCGATTGCCGCCGACGCTGGTCAGCGCCTCGACAGCGAGGCTGCCGCCGTGCAGACCGCGGATCATGGAGACGATGTCGTACTTGCCGGTGGCGGCGAGCGCCATGCGCATGGCAATCTCGTTGGCTTCCGAGCCCGTTACCGCGAAGTTCACCACCTTGAGGTCGCCCGGCGTATTCTCGCCGAGGCGTTCGGCGAACTCGACGGCCCAGGGGTTCGAGTACCAGGAGGATTGGTGCAAGAAAGTGCCGGCCATCTCGCGCATCACCTCGGTGAGCTCAGGATGCGAGTGGCCGAGCACCATGCACATCATGCCGGAGGTGAGGTCGTAATATTCGTTGTTGTCCATGTCGATGAGCTTGGTGCCCTTCGCCGCCTTGAAGATGATGCGCGGCGAGTAGCGCCAGCCGAACACGACCTTGGCGTCGCGCGCCTGGAAGTCGGTGTGCGTGTTTGAGAACCGGAATTTCTTGTCCATGGAGCTGGCTTCCCTCTTCGTGCGGTCCGCCATAGCGCCCTATGTGACCGACGCTTGGCCGACGCGGGACGCCTCAGCGTCCATTGCATTTCATAATCCGGATATCCTCATTTCGTAAAACGGAATCTCTT
>VBAB01000686.1:3675-7211 GCA_005888525.1 Alphaproteobacteria bacterium | reverse complement strand
CCGCTTTGTGCGAAGGCATCGGGAGCTGAAACCGCAACGAGGCAAAGAACGAGCAGCGCCAAGCCGGCGTGTGCTACACCGCGATGGCAGACTCTGACGACGGCGTGGATCACATGCGTCCTCCGATTGCAGGCCTGGACCGCGGAAAGAAGCGGATACGTGCGCAAGTAATTTAGGAAGTGTCGCAAATCAAACCAAGGGCGAGCAAAGACAGCAAGTTAGGTCCGTTTCCAATCGCAGCGTTGCCCGCCGATGCTGCGGGACATTGCCTGGGTCGCAGCCAAGTGGCGGCTGCGGCGGGGACTCAACAATTTTCCGTCCAGGGCCTAAGAATTCAACCGGGACCGGCGCGATTCGCGTGCCGGCGCGTCGCAGGGGGACCCCAATGAATCAACGCGCGCTCGCAGCCGAGTTCGTCGGCACGTTCATGCTCATGTCGTCGGTGCTCGGCGCCGCCTTCTATTCCTTCGGAGCGCCGGCCGGAGCGGCGGGCATCCTCGGTGTCGCCTTCTCGATCGGCCTGACCGTGATGGCGCTCGCCTTCTCGATCGGGCACATCTCGGGCGGGCATTTCAATCCGGCCGTCACGCTCGGCCTCGTCGCCGGCGGGCGCGTCAACGCCAACACGGCGCTCGGCTACATCATCGCCCAGTGCCTGGGTGCGCTGGCGGCCTGCGCGCTGTTCTATGTCATCGGCAGGGCGCCGCCGACGTTCGCTGCCAACGGCTACGATTCGCTGTCGATGCTGCGCTCCGGCCTGCTGTCCGTGTTCCTGATCGAGACGGTGCTGACCGCCTTCTTCCTGATCGTCATCATGGGGGCCACGTCGAAGCGCGCGCCCGCCGGCTTTGCGCCGATCGCCATCGGCCTCGCGCTCACGGCCATCCACATCATGGCGATTCCCGTCTCGAACGCTTCGGTCAACCCCGCGCGCAGCCTGGGCAGCGCCGTATTCGGCGGCACCTTGGCGTTGAGCCAGCTCTGGCTGTTCTGGGTGGCGCCTATCCTGGGCGCCGTCATCGGCGGCACCATCGCGCGCTGGCTGCAGGAAGAGGGCACGAGCTGAGGACTGTCATCCCGGCCGTAGCGCGTCACCGCGAAAAGCCGAGACCCAGGGCTGCTCGGTACGCTTGGCTTCTGGGTCCCGGATATTCGCTCGCGCGAATTCCGGGATGACAAGCGTGTTACGCCGTCAGCCACGCACGCATGGCGCGGTTGACTGCTTCGGGCCTCTCGAGCGTGGAGAGATGCCCGCAGTCGGGGATGATCTCGAGCTTCGCGCCTGAGATGCCGTCGGCAATCTCCTGCGCCATCTCCGGCGGCGTCAGTGCGTCCTCGCGTCCGACGATGACGAGTGTCGGGCATTTGATGCTCGGCAGCAGCGGACGGTTGTCGGGCCGGCTCATTATGGCCGCGTGCTGGCGGATCAGCCCTTCGGCGCCGATGTCGACCGCCATCTGCCGGATCATTCCGGTAAAGGCTTTGTCCGCCAGCCGATCCTTGTGGATAAGCGCGGACATCAGCTCGTCCTGCACGGCGCCGGCACCCTCGCGCCGGGCAAGCGCATTGCGCCGCAGCCGCAGCTCCTTGCGCTCCGGCGGATCGTCCCGCGCCCCAGTGTCGAGCAGCGCCAGCTTCGTTACGCGCTCGGGCGCCTGGCGCATGATCTCATAGGAGATGTATCCACCCATCGACAGGCCGGCGAGCGCAAATCGCTCCGGTGCAGCGGCCAAGATCGATTTGGCGATTCCCGCCATGGTGTCGTGGCGTGTGTGATCGGCAACGCTAATGTCGGCGATGTCGGCGAGCGCCGCTATCTGCGGCGCCCACAGGGCCTTGGTGCACAAAAGGCCGGGAACCAGTACGAGTTTGGTTGCAGCAGGCATCGCGAGCTCTCTCCCTGTTCGGCAGTCTGCCGCACGCCTGCCGGGCCCGCAATTCGAGATGCAGGGCCTACGCGGCGAATTGGCTTGCCTCGTATGCCTCCAAGCAGGCCGGGATCTGCTTGCCTTTCCAGGCGAACTGTGCCATTGACCGGCAACTGACGGGCGCAGGGGATCGCTTTCATAGATCATTTCCCCAAGCTTCCGCTTTCCCGTTAGGCCCTTTGCGGCTGTTACCCCTGCGCTCTCCGTTGCCGATGTCGCGCCCGTTACGCGTCGCGCATGCGTCGGCCCACGAGAAGACGCACGGAGAAACTATCTTTTGCACACCGCAACCTTCGCTGAGCTAGGGCTCAGCGCGAAAGTGCAGGCTGCCATCCAGGCCGCCGGCTATACTGAACCAACTCCTATCCAGATCCAGGCCATCCCGGTCGCCGTGACCGGACGCGACGTGCTCGGCATCGCCCAGACGGGCACCGGCAAGACCGCGGGCTTCGTCCTGCCCATGCTGGCACGGCTGGAGACCGGAAGGGCGCGGGCGCGCATGCCGCGCTCGCTGATCCTGGCCCCGACGCGCGAGCTTGCCGCCCAGGTGGCGCAAAGCTTCGAGAAGTACGGGATCAATCACAAGCTGAGCCTGGCGCTGCTGATCGGCGGCGTCTCGTTCGACGACCAGCTGAAGAGGCTCGACCGCGGCGTCGACGTGCTGATCGCCACGCCGGGCCGCCTGCTCGATCACTTCGGGCGCGGCAAAATCCTGCTCACCGGAGTGGAGATCCTCGTCATCGACGAGGCCGACCGCATGCTCGACATGGGGTTCATTCCCGACATCGAGCGCATCTGCAAGCTGCTCCCACCGCGGCGGCAGACCTTGTTCTTCTCGGCGACCATGCCGCAAGAGATCCAGCGCCTGGTCGACACGTTCCTCAAGGACCCGGTGCGTATCGAGGTGACGCGGCCTGCCTCGGTCGTCAACACCATCACGCAACGTTTTCGCTATTGCCCCTCCACCGAGGACTACGACAAGCGCGAGGTGCTGCGCGATCTCATCCGCTCCGAGCACGTCAAGAACGCCATCATCTTCTGCAACCGCAAGCGCGACGTGGCGATCCTCGGCTTCAATGCGGGTGCGCTGCATGGCGACATGGACCAGATGAGCCGCACGGCGACACTCGACGCCTTCCGCGAGGGTCGCATCACGTTCCTGGCGGCGAGCGACGTGGCGGCGCGCGGGCTCGATATCCCCGACGTGAGCCACATCTTCAACTTCGACGTGCCCTGGCAGTCCGACGACTATGTGCACCGCATCGGCCGCACGGGCCGGGCGGGGAAGGAAGGCCGCTCGCTGACGCTGGTCACGCCAGAGGATTTCAAGCAGCTCAAGGACATCGAAAAGATGCTGGGCGCGCCCGTCACCTGGATCGGCGAGGCCCCGAGCGAGGAGGACATCGCCAGCGGCAGCAAGCGGCGGCGTGGCCGCCCCGGGCGCGGAGGCCGGCCGGCGGGTCGCCCCGAGGCGCGCGGCAGGAGCAGCGGCGGCGGGTTCCGCAACGGAGCGCATCGGCCCGAGCGCCACGGCGCTTCGACCAGGCCGGCGAGGCCCGAGCGTGAGGACGTTCCAGTTGTCCACAACGGTCATGACCAGCCGCAGCC
>VBAB01000686.1:0-3655 GCA_005888525.1 Alphaproteobacteria bacterium | reverse complement strand
CCGCGCGAGCGCCCGGTCCGGGACCGCCGCGAGCACAGGGATCAGCGCCATAGGGAGAGCGAGCAGGGCTCGCCTCCGAGGTCAGCACGGGTGGCCGAGGATCGTTCTCGTCCAGCCCGCGGCGACCGACGGCCCCAGAGAGGCGAGAAGTCGGCGCGGGCGGAGCGCCGCCCGGAGGGTAAGCCGCAACAGCAGCCCCGACAGGCAAAGCCCGTGCGCCAGCCCTGGGAGCCCCGTCCGCCGCGTTCGCCCGACCGCGATAGGGAAGACCGCGGACCATCGCCCGTGGGCCTCGGCGATCACGTGCCGGCGTTCCTGAAGAAGACGACGCGCACAGCGAACTGACCTGTCATCCCGGAATTTCGCGCCAGCGAAATATCCGGGACCCAGGGGCGGCGGAGACGACAGTGGTCCATCCCGGCTCTACGCGCGTGTGCGCTCCGGCCGGGATGACAACGGCGCTGTCGTGCTATCCTCGCGCATGAGCGCAAATCCCACAGACGGTGCATCACCGGCACAGATCCTCGCCGACCTCTGGTCCGCGGCGGCTGGTGACCCGGCGGCGCTGGCGCGCGTCACGCTGACCGGTTCGGAGCCGATGCTGCCCTCCTCGTTCCGCGTCGGTGCCGCGGCGCAGACGACGATCGCCGCCGCGGCGCTGGCAGCGGCAGAGATCTGGAGGCAGCGGACGGGGCGCGCGCAGGCCGTTGCGGTCGACATGCGAGCGGCGGCGGTCGAGTTCCGCAGCGAGCGCCACATGCGCCTTGCCGGCAATCCGCCGGGCCCCAGGCGTCTATCGCACCGGCGATGGGCGCACCGTGCGCCTCCACACCAACTTTCCGCACCATCGCGAGGGCATGCTGAAGCTGCTCGGCTGCGCCTATGAGCGCGAGGCCGTGCAGGCCGCGCTTCTAAAGTGGGAGGGCGAGAAGTTCGAGACGGCGGCCGCCGACGCCAAGCTGGTTGCCAGCATGACGCGCTCGCCTGCAGAATGGGCCGCGCATGCCCAGGGGAGCGCGGTGGCGCAGTTTCCCCTGCTCGAGATCAGCAAGATCGGCGAAGCGCCGGCCCGCGCGCTGCCGCCCGCCGGGGAGCGACCGCTGTCCGGCATCCGCGTGCTCGATCTGACGCGCGTCATCGCCGGCCCGGTGTGCGGCCGCACGCTCGCGGCGCACGGCGCCGACGTCATGCGCATCACGGCGCCGCATCTGCCCGGATTTCCGCTGCTGGACACGGACACCGGTCGCGGCAAGCTCTCGGCCGCGCTCGACCTGCGCGCCGAGGAGGACCGCGAGCGGCTCGGCAGCCTGCTGCGAGAGGCGCACGTCTTCGTGCAGGGGTATCGGCCGGGCGGGGTCGCCGCGCTCGGGTTCTCGCCGGAGGCGTGTGCGGAGATCCGTCCCGGCATCGTCACAGTCTCGCTGTCGGCCTACGGCCACGCCGGCCCTTGGGCCTCGCGGCGCGGCTTCGATTCGCTGGTGCAGAATGCCAGCGGCATCAACCACGCCGAGGCGGAAGCGGCCGGCATCACCACGGGGCCCAAGGAGCTTCCCGCCCAGGCGCTCGATCACGCCACGGGTTATCTCATGGCATTCGGGGCGATGATGGCGCTGGCCCGCAAGGCACGCGAGGGTGGGTCGTGGCACGTGCGCGTGTCGCTGGCGCAGACGGCGCATTGGCTGACACGGCTGGGCCGCCTGCCGAATGGCTTCGATTGCCCCGATCCCAAGCACGCAGACGTGACCGACCTTCTGGACGAGATGGACACGCCGCAGGGCCGCCTGACGTTCGTCAAGCATGCCGCGGTGCTCTCGGAGACGCCGGCATTCTGGGCGCGACCCCCGGCGCCGCTCGGCACGCACGCAGCCGTCTGGCCGGTGTGAGGGTCACCCGCTGGCGCGCTTGCTTTTTGCTCTCGGCTTTTTCTTCGCGGGCGCACGCCGTGCAGCCGCCAGCGCGCCGCGCGCCCAATCGAGCATCTCGTCGGGATCGTCGAACAGCCGCTCGGGGACCTGCCAGTAGGCGCCGATGCGCACTTTTCTGCCCCTCGCCTCGTAGGTGAAGGGCTCGAGCCCCTCCGCCTCGTAGGCCTGGCGATTGCCGTCGTCGACCTTGAAGTAGAGCGTGTCGCGCAGGATGAGCGCGAAGATCAGGCCGTCGCAATAGAGGCCGGCGCCGCTGAACATGCGCCGCGTCGTGATATGCCCGAGACCGCGCAGCTGGTCTTTCAGGAAGGCGAGAAAATCCGCGCTCGGCGCCATATCATGCTCCGCCCGGCGGCACCTCGAGACCCAGACGCTCGATGATCGTGCCGACCACGCGGCGTGGCGACATGGCGATGGAGACGGTCAGGGCGCGCTCCTCCGCTAGCGGTTCCTCGAGTACGGCGAACTGGCTTTCCAGCAGCGACGCCGGCATGAAGTGGTGCTTGCGCGCTTGCAGGCGCCGTCCGATCAGCGTGATGTCGCCCTTCAGATACACCAGCTGCACGCCGCTTCTCGTGCCGACTATGCGGCTGCGGTACGTCCGCTTCAGCGCCGAGCAGGAGACGATGCCGCGCTCGCCGGCTTGGCACCGCTCGTCGATCCACTGCGCGATGGCCGCGAGCCAGGGCCAGCGGTCCTCGTCGGTGAGGGGGGTGCCCCGGCTCATCTTTTCGACGTTGGCCGGCGGATGGAAGCTGTCGGCATCGCGGAACGGCCAGCCCAGCTTTTGCGACAGCGCGGCGCCCGTCGTGCTCTTGCCGGAGCCCGAGACGCCCATCAGCACGATGACGAGCGGCGACTTTACGGTCATGCTCCTATTACTCCCGACTCGGTTGTCATCCCGGGCCTTGTGCCGGGGATCCAGCCCATCTGCGGGCGCCGGAGCAAGCGGAGGCATGGATCCCGGTGACAAGCACCGGGATGACCGTGATGGAACGGTATCAGAGCGAGCTGCTGCCGACAGCGGGTATACACCTTGCTCATCCACCGGCCTTCGGCTCGACGTGGCCGCCGAAGCCCTTGCGCATGGCGGACAGCACCTTCTCGGCGAAGGTGTGGTCCTGGCGGGAGCGGAAGCGCGCGAAGAGAGCGGCGGTCAGCACCTCGGCCGGTACCCCCTCCTCGATCGCCGCCTGCACGGTCCAGCGGCCTTCGCCGGAGTCCTCCACGTGGACCGAATAGCCGGCCAGCGCGGCGTCCTCGGCTAGCGCCGCCGCCGTGAGGTCGAGGAGCCATGAGGTGATGACGCTGCCGCGGCGCCACACCTCCGCCACGTCGGCGACGTCGATCTTAAGCCGCAGCTCCTCCGGGACCCGCGTTGAACGCGCGTTCTGGAGGATGTCGAAGCCCTCGGCCATCGCCTGCATCATGCCGTACTCGATGCCGTTGTGGATCATCTTCACGAAGTGGCCGGCGCCGCTGGGTCCGGCGTGCAGATAGCCCTCCTCGGCGCGCGTGTCCCGCCCCTCGCGGCCAGCAGTGGCGGGGATGTCGCCCTTGCCCGGAGCCAGCGCGGCCAAGATGGGATCGAGCGTGTCGACGACCGCCTTCTCCCCGCCGATCATCAGGCAATAACCGCGCTCCAGGCCCCACACGCCGCCGGAGGTGCCGACGTCGAGGTAGTGCAGGCCCTTCGCCTTCAGCTCGCGGGCGCGGCGGATGTCGTCCTT
>VBAB01000685.1 GCA_005888525.1 Alphaproteobacteria bacterium | reverse complement strand
AACAAGCATGCCAAAGTCATCATCCTGGGGTCGGGCCCCGCGGGCTACACGGCTGCCATCTATGCGGCACGTGCAATGCTCGAGCCGGTGGTGATCCAGGGCAACCAGCCCGGCGGACAGATGACCATCACGACCGACGTCGAGAACTATCCGGGCTTCGCCGAGGTCGTGCAGGGGCCATGGCTGATGGAGCAGATGCAGGCCCAGGCCGCGCACGTCGGCACCGAGATCGTCATGGACCACATTTCCAAGGTGGACCTCGCTCGCCGCCCATTCCGGCTGGAGGGCGACTCCGGCGACACGTATTCGTGCGACGCGCTCATCATCGCTACAGGTGCGCAGGCGCGCTGGCTGGGCCTGCCGTCCGAGGAGAAGTACAAGGGCTACGGTGTGTCCGCGTGCGCAACCTGCGACGGTTTCTTCTTCAAGGGTAAGGAAGTGGTCATTTTCGGCGGCGGCAACACCGCGGTCGAGGAGGCGCTGTTCCTCACCAACTTCGCCAGCAAGGTGACCCTCGTACACCGCCGCGACAGCTTCCGCGCCGAGAAGATCATGCAGGAGCGCCTGTTCAAGAACCCCAAGATCGAGGTGGTGTGGAACTCCGTGTTGCATGAGGTGACCGGCACCGACGATCCCAAGACCGTGACCGGAGTGAAGCTCAAGAACGTCAAGACCGGCAAGGTTTCTGCGCTGCGGGTGGATGGGGTCTTTATCGCGATCGGCCACGAGCCGGCCACGGGGCTCTTCAAGGGTCAGCTGGAGATAAAAGCCTCTGGCTATCTCGTCACCGAGCCTGACTCCACACGCACGTCTATCCCCGGCGTCTTCGCCGCGGGCGACGTCAAGGATGAGGTGTTCCGCCAAGCTGTGACTGCCGCAGGCATGGGTTGTATGGCAGCACTTGAGGCGGAGCGCTATTTGGCTAAGCTGGAAAGCACGGCCGAGGCTGCCGAATAAGCAAACGATCCGTCACGCGACACCCCTCTCGAAGCACAAGCCCCCATGGACTGGGATAAGCTCCGCATCTTTCATGCCGCCGCCGAGGCCGGCAGCTTCACCCATGCCGGTGAGGCCCTGCGCATGAGCCAATCGGCGGTCAGCCGCCAGGTGTCCGCGCTGGAGAAGGAGCTGAAGGTCTCGCTCTTCCACCGCCACGCGCGCGGTCTCGTGCTGACCGAGCAGGGGGAGATGCTGTTCGGCACGGCGAGCGAGATCATGAGCAAGCTCTCGACCGCCGAGACGCTCCTCACCGACACGACCACCAAGCCGTCGGGCGATCTGCGCATCACCGCGCCGATCGGGCTCGGCACGGTGTGGGTCACGCAGCGGCTGCGCGAGTTCCTCGAGCTATATCCCGAGATCCGCATCGAGCTGGTGCTCAGCGACGAGCAGATCGCCATCGCCATGCGGGCGGCCGACGTCGCCATCTGGACCAGCGAGCCGCAGCAGAGCGACCTGATCCGGCGTCCGCTCTTCAGCCTGAAGCTGCACGCTTACGCTTCATCGCAGTACATCCGCCGCTTCGGTGCGCCTCAGACCGTGGAAGCCCTCGACGATCATCCGATCATCTCCTACAGCGGCACGCCGGCGGCGCATCTGTCTTCCATCCGCTGGCTGGAGACCGCCGGGCTCAACGGCAAGGCGCCGCGCCGGCCCGCGTTCTCCGCCAACAGCGTCATCGCCATGAAATATGCCATCCGCGCCGGCATCGGCATCGGCCTCATTCCCGATTATTTGACCGGCGACGAAACGGATCTGGTGCCCGTGCTGCAGGAAGCACAGCTGCCGACGGTGTCGGTTTATTTCGTCTATCCCGAAGAATTGAAGACGGCGAAGAAGGTGCAGGTCTTCCGCGATTTCATGGTGACCAAGGCGCGCCAGTGGAAGTTCTGAAACCCGCGCATGCCGCAGCCATGCGCTAGACCCATGGCAAACATGCGGACGGCCCTATTCCCATCCGGCTGCCGGCTTGATCATATGCCCTCGGCTGTGACGGACAGCTATTGAAGGCTGCTACCCTCCCTTCGACGCCTTCAACCGTCCTCGTCCTACGAGGCCGGCGAAAAACCTCCAAGACCGGGCTTCGCGCCCGGTCTTTTTTTCCTCGAGCGAGGCAGAATCCACTGATTTGATTAGTTGACCGACCGCGCGCGCGAGGCGCATTGGCGGCATGCGGCCGGGCCGCTGGGCATGCGCTTTGCGAGCGCTCGAGGGTAGACCATGTGCCGCCCGGCTTGGTCGCTCCTGCGTGGGTGCCCTGGGCGGGCTTCGTGAGCTGCGCGGCCCTGGGTGATCCTCGACATGGTGCTGATGGTCCGATCGAGAGCAGCTTAGATCGGGCGGCGGCTCTTGATAGCTGCGGCCAGCGTGCCTTCGTCGAGATAGTCGAGCTCGCCGCCCATTGGCACCCCCTGGGCCAGCCGAGTCACAGCAACGCCGTGGCCTTGCAGCTGCTCCGTCACATAGTGCGCCGTCGACTGGCCCTCGACCGTAGAATTGAGCGCCAGCAGCACCTCCTTCACCGGTGGCACCGCCCGCTCGATCAGCTTGGCGAGGTTGAGCTGCTCCGGACCGACGCCGTCGAGCGGCGATAGGTGCCCGCCGAGAACGTGGTAGAGCGAATTCACCACGCCGGCCCGCTCCAGCGCCCACAGGTCGCCGATCTCCTCCACCACCACGATCAGCGTCGCGTCGCGCCGCGGGTCCTGGCAGATGGTGCACGGGGAGACGGTGTCGATATTGCCGCAGTTGGGGCATTCGACGATCTTGGCCGCCGCTTCGTTGAGCGCTGCAGCCAGCGGCTGCAGGAGATCCACGCGCCTCTTGAGCAGCGTCAGCGCCGCCTTGCGCGCCGAGCGGTGCCCTAGTCCGGGCAGACGTGCGAGCAGCGCAATCAGCCGCTCGATCTCGGAGCCTGCAGTCTTCTTGCTCATGACGGTCCTTACTGTTCCCTCTCCCCACTCTTCAGTGGGGAGAGGGTTAGGGTGAGGGGCGGCCGCTTGCTCCGGCGCTCGAGGCTGCCCCTCACCCCGACCCTCTCCCCGTGAAAAACGGGGAGAGGGAGGCCCTCAAAACAGCTTCAGGCCGGGCGGCAGGGCGAGGCCGCCGGTAACCTCCTGCATCTTTGCCTGCACGGCCGCCTCGGCTTTCGTCTTGGCATCCTGGAACGCGGCGACGATCAGGTCCTCCAGCATCTCGGCGTCCTCCGCCTTGATCAGGCTCGGATCGATCTTCAACCCGCGGACATCGAGCTTGCCATTGAGCTTGACCTTCACGAGGCCCGCGCCCGACTGCCCTTCGACCTCCAGGCCGGTCAGCTCCTCCTGCATCTTCTGCATGCGGCCCTGGATCT
>VBAB01000684.1 GCA_005888525.1 Alphaproteobacteria bacterium | reverse complement strand
CGAGCTCCTTGCCCTTGGCCTGCGCGGTGGCCAGCAGCAGCTCGCCGTCGGCCCTGCCGCGCGCCGTCTCCCGCGCCGCGTTGGCCTCGCCTTCGGCCCGGATCTTCTGGCCCTGGGCCACGACCTCGGCCTGGCGCTTCTCCTGCTCGGACTGCTCGACCTTGGCCTTGGCGATGGCCGCCGCGTCGACGGCCTTGCGGTACTGGTCGGTGTAGCGGATGTCGTTGATCTGGAAGTCGACGATGGTGACGCCGAACAGCGACATCGCCTCCGTCACGAGGCTCTTCTGCACGGCCAGAGAGACGTCGCCGCGATGGGCGGCCACCTGGGTGATGTTGATCTTGCCCATCTCGCGCTTGAAGCGGTCGATCATGAACGACTCGAGGTTGGCGCGGTAGTCGCGGTTGGTCGTGAACACCCGGCGCACGTCGCCCTCGGCAATGCGGTAGTTGAGCGTCACCAGCGCATCCAGCTCCTGGTTGTCGACCGTGTAGGTATTGAGATGGTCCTTCTGCATGCGCTGGATGCCGACCGGGAAGGTCTCCAATCCGTTAACGAACGGGATGCGGAAGTGCAGGCCCGGCCCGGCGACCGAATCGAATTGGCCGAAGCGGGTGACCACGGTGCGCTCGTACTCTCCCACCGTGAAGAAGGGCGAGACGAGATAGAGGCCGAACAGAGCCACGATCACGACGGCGAGGGTGACGATGCCGAAAAAGCCCTTGGGGACCCTGCCGCCGCCAGGCAACTGCGGAATGGAAAGCTGAGCCATCGGAGCGCTCCTGATGGTTGCGAGAACAACCGGTGCCAGCCCCTCGGACCGGCCAGCTATCATGGCCCATTGCGGTAAATTGTTGGTGGCGTCGCGGGCAACGCAGATTGCCCATTTGCCACACGCCAGCCCGTCGGCATTGTCATACCGCGCCGGGACGCGGCTGTGATACGTGACCGTGGACGAACAGCACCCCAAGAGGCTCGATGCCCTCCGACACGGCACAAAGACTGGAGAGCGCCGCCGACGCTGCGAGCGAGACGCAGACGCTCGTTGCGGTCTCCTCGGCGCACCTGGTCAGCCATTTCTACATCATGGTGCTGCCGGTGATGCTGCCCCTGCTCAAGGAGCAGCTGGGGGTGAGCTTCCTCGATCTCGGGCTGGCGCTCACCACCTTCAATGTCGTCACCGGCCTCACCCAGGCACCCATGGGCTTCCTGGTGGACCGGATCGGCGCTCGCCCGGTCCTGATCGCGGGCCTTGCTCTCGGCGGGCTCGCGTTCCTGTCGCTCGGCCTCGTCGGCACCTATTCCTGGCTGCTCGTGGTGGCGGTGCTGGCGGGGCTCGCCAACTGCGTCTATCACCCGGCCGACTATGCCATGCTGGGCGAGAGCATCTCCGAGCACCGCATCGGCCGGGCCTTCTCGATGCATACCTTCGCCGGCTTTCTCGGCGGGGCCATCGCGCCGCCGATCCTGCTGACGCTCTCATACTACGGCGGCCTGCAGTCGGCGCTGGTGTTCGTGGGGCTCGTGGGGCTGGTGACGGCAGCCGCGATGCTCCTCATGCCGAGCCCGCCATCCTCCCCGCATCGCGCCCGCTTCGGTCGCCCCGCCTCCGGCGCGGCACGTGAGAGCGTCGGCAGCATTCTCACGCCGACCGTGCTGGGCCTGACCGCGTTCTTCGCCCTGATGTCGCTCGCCAACAGCGCCATCTACAGTTTCTCCGTGGTCGCCCTCATTGCCACCCATGGCCTCAGCTTCACGGCGGCCAATGCCGCGCTGACGGCCTATCTCGCCGGCTCCGCGTTCGGCGTGCTGGCGGGCGGAACCTTGGCCGACAAGACCCGACGCCATGGCGACGTGGCAGCCATCGGCTGCGGCCTCGCCGCGCTGAGCATGCTGCTGGTCGCCACGCTGACCCTTTCGATCACCGCGCTCGCCCTGGCCATGGGCGTTTCAGGCTTCGTTTTCGGCGTCATTCAGCCGGCCCGCGACATGCTGGTGCGCCGGGCCGCGCCGCCGGGTGCGGCGGGCCGCGTGTTCGGCATCGTCACGACCGGCTTCAACATCGGCGGCATCATCGGGCCGCTGCTGTTCGGCTGGATGATGGACCAGGGCTCGCCGCGGTCCGTGCTCATGGGTTCTGTCGTCTTCATGG
>VBAB01000683.1:366-1095 GCA_005888525.1 Alphaproteobacteria bacterium | reverse complement strand
ATCGTCCGTGAGCGACTTCAGGCTCGCACTGGCGCGGCTCCTGACTTATATCGAGGTGCAAGATATGCTGTCCGCGAGACCCGCCGGACAGGAAGTCGTGGGAGCAGACGCCAATGTTGAACCGTCGCCATATTTTGCTCGCCGGCATTTCTGCCGCCGCGCTCGCCGCCATGGCGCGCCTCGCCATTGCGGGACCATCCGAGAAGACAGCAGCCACCACCTTCGAGGTCACCAAGAGCGAGGAGGAATGGAAGAAGCTGCTCACCTCAGAGCAGTACTACGTGCTGCGCAAGCACGGCACCGAGCGCGCCGGCACCAGCCCCCTCGACAAGCAGTACGGCCCCGGCACCTATGCCTGCGCCGGCTGCGATCTGCCGCTCTTCACTTCCGATATGAAGTTCGAGAGCGGCACCGGCTGGCCGAGCTTCTTCACGACCATACCCGGCGTCTTCGAGACGAAGAAGGATTTCCACCTGATCTACCCGCGCGAGGAGTACCACTGCACCCGCTGCGGCGGACACCACGGCCACCTTTTCGAGGACGGCCCCAAGCCCACGGGGCTGCGTTACTGCAACAACGGGGTGGCACTGAAGTTCATACCGAAAAGCGCCAAGGCGTAACGGCCGGACGGCGCGGCTTTTGCTATTGGACCTGATTCTGCGTCGGCCATCGCCGAACGAGGGAGGACATTCATGCAAGCCGCGCCGCGCCCGCTGCACACCGATCAAC
>VBAB01000683.1:0-200 GCA_005888525.1 Alphaproteobacteria bacterium | reverse complement strand
TTCTTCGAGACGTTCCTGCTGAAGCCTTTTCTTTCCGGTTACCAGCCGCTCGACGCGCGCTACGAGCGGCTTTTCAACTCCTACTACAACACCGTCGGTCCGTTCCACCCGCGCGCGCAGCGCCACACGCTGTCGCGCCCGACGGTGCCGGAGGTGTACGCCTACCGGGCGCACGTCGATGGCCACATGGAGGAGCTCAT
>VBAB01000682.1 GCA_005888525.1 Alphaproteobacteria bacterium | reverse complement strand
GCGACGACGATTGCTTTGTGGCGAGGCAACCAGGACTTGAGTTCGCGAGGTGGCAATTGGGCAAACGTTATCTGCTCGCCATCCGGCCCAATGAAGAAGGGCACACTTACCCTGTGGTCTTCGTCAGCCAAACATCTGCCTCTCGTCTATCAGTTTGGGCGAGCGTCCGCGACGGTACGGTCGATCTTTCGCAGCTTTCGATCACCCTCGCATGTCTCGGCGGGTTCGAGCATGCGCAATTCAGCTTCCGCGTCCCCTAATTCACGCCTGGCCATCTCCAGCTTGCCGCGCAGGTCACCCACCGAGTGGAGGATATTGGTCCGACGCTGCGTTGTCGCCGTCGCCAAGGTTGAATAGGCGACGTGGGCAGGGTTCTTGATACCGGTACGCTCCTCCTCGACCGAAATCTGCCGGGCCAATTCCATCGCCATGTGGTCAAGGTCGATCACCATCATCTCAAGTGACGCGACCTTGCGGGCCTTTTCGGTGCACTCAAAGCGCTTCGCTCGTAACGTAGGATGATTTGATACCATTGCTCCTTACTCCGAAGAAATGCTGTGCCGATAAACCAGCATGTCAATTGCTGAGGAAGAGACGATGGAGAAGGACCCCATGAGCGCGACATGCCCTCGTAACCTTACTTCTTGCGCGGCTCGCCAGGTCCATCGGCACAACACCTGATTTTTTGCCACGGAGAAGCCCGACGAGCACGTGGTCATTGATCGGTCGGCCGATGTCGCAGACAGGTCAAAGGCGGGTGAGCTGGCACAGAGGTGCATGACCACCATGGCCGCAGAGACCGAAAGCGGCCACAGCCTCGGGCCCCGGCTTGCCGGGATCGCCCCGCTGCCTCACCCCAGCCGCTCCGTCGGGACGATGTCGATCGTCTCCACCCGGCCATCGCGCAGGATGCGCACGGCGACGCGCTTGTCGATGCGGGCGCCGTCCAGTACGCGTGCGATGTCGTCGATGCCTGTCACGACGTCCTTGTCGAGCGCCACGATCACGTCACCCGGCTCCAGGCCGCCGGCCTGCGCCGGGCTGCCGGGCTGCACCTCGACGACGCGCACACCCGACGCCTGGGTGAGCCCTGTCCTCGACTTGAGCCGCTGCGGCAGGGCCACCTGGTCGCCGGCCACGCCGAGCCGCGCGCGGCGCACGCGGCCGTGCTGCAGCACCTGGGTCAGCACGTGCTGCGCCGTGTTGGCGGCCACCGAGAAGCAGATGCCCTGTGCGCCCATGATCACGGCGGTGTTGACGCCGATCACCTCGGCGCGTGAGTTGACGAGCGGCCCGCCCGAGTTGCCTGGATTGAGCGCGGCGTCGGTCTGGATGACGTCGCCGATCAGCCGGCCGTTCTGGGCGCGCAGCGACCGGCCGACCGCGCTGACGATGCCGGCCGTGACCGTCGATTCGAAGCCCAGCGGGTTGCCGATGGCGATGGCGATCTGGCCGGGCTTGATCTTCTTGGAGTTGCCTAGCCGCGCCGCCGGCAGGCGGTCGCTGGTCTCGGCCCGTAGCACGGCGATGTCGGTGTCGGGGTCGCGTCCGAGCACGCGCGCGGGGAAGTGCCGGTCGTCGGTGAGCGCCAGCTCGATGGCCGAGGCTCCCTCGACCACGTGGTTGTTGGTGAGCACGATGCCGTCGGGCGACAGGATGGTGCCCGAGCCCGAGCCCTGCGCCGCGCGGCCCTGGCGCGCGCCGCGCACCTGCACGTGTACGACCGATGGCGATACGGCCTCGACTACGCCGACCACGGCGCTGGAATAGGCGTCGAGCAGCTCCTCGTCCTGGGCGCTGTTGACTCGGTTGGAAACGAACGAAGTGTCGCGGTCGCGATCTCTGCGCCACAGCTGCATGTGGCATCCTCCGGAACTGGCGTGGGCCCGACGGGGCTCCCTACGGGGCCCATATATGGGGTGGCATTAACCGTCTGGCGAGGGGTCGCCCCCGAGGCCCGCATAGGTGCCCAGTAT
>VBAB01000029.1 GCA_005888525.1 Alphaproteobacteria bacterium | reverse complement strand
CACGTCGGCCTGCTCGACGAAGCTCATCTCGACGTCGAGCTGGTAGAACTCGCCGGGCAGGCGGTCGGCGCGCGGGTCCTCGTCGCGGAAGCAGGGCGCGATCTGGAAATAGCGGTCGAAGCCCGAGATCATCACCAGCTGCTTGTACTGCTGGGGGGCCTGCGGCAGGGCGTAGAACTTGCCGGCGTGGATGCGCGAGGGCACCAGGAAGTCGCGGGCGCCCTCGGGCGAGGAGGCGGTGAGGATCGGCGTCGCAAACTCGAAGAAGCCGGCCTCGCTCATGCGCCGGCGAATAGACGCAACGACCGCCAGCCGCTTCATGATGTTGGCGTGCAGCGTCTCGCGTCGCAGATCCAGGAAGCGGTAGGTGAGGCGCAGGTCCTCCGGGTAGTCCGGCTCGCCGAACACCGGAACGGGCAGCTCCTTGGCCGCCGACAGCACCTCGATCTCGGAGGCGACGACTTCGACCTCTCCCGTCGCTAGATCGGGGTTAATCGTGGACTTCCCGTCGATGATGGGCCGGTCGCGCACGCGCCCGTCGACCCGGATCACCCATTCCGAGCGCACGCTCTCAGCGATTCTGAAGGCGGGGCTGTCGGGGTCGGCGACGACCTGGGTGAGGCCGTAGTGGTCGCGCAGGTCGATGAACAGCAGGCCGCCGTGATCGCGCACGCGGTGCACCCAGCCCGACAGGCGGGCGGTGGCGCCCACGTCGCCTTTGCGCAGCTCTCCGCAGGTGTGCGAGCGGTAGCGATGCAGCGGTGCCGCCGTGGGCACACCGCCCTTGCGCCCAGCCTCTTTGTTTGCGTCGGCCATGACCTGCCGCCTCGTGAACCAATTCTTCCGGTTGAATCGCGGAAAAGCACATGCGATCCGGTGAAAGTCAAGGTTGCGGCCAGCGGGGACGGGGGGCGCCGGCGCAGCCTGGACAGGCAAGGAAGTTCTCGTCGCCAACCAACTGTGGCGAATGGGTTACGTGCGCTCGCTGATGATCGCCTATAACAGAGGCCGAGAGCGTTTCGAACAAGCAGCAAGTTGGAGTTGCAAGGTGATTTCAAGTTGCTCCCGACCCCGGCGGTTGCCCCGGAACCCCTGCTGCGTGCTGATCGGCGGGTGCGTGGCGCTGGTCGGCATCGCCGCCGGCGCCGACAGCGCGGACACGCGCACCTACCGCGAGTACAGGTCGAAGCGACTGGCTCTGACGACCCCGGCCAGGCCCGGCGAAAAGGCCGAAAGGGAGAAGCCCAAGGTCCCGCCCCAGGCGCACCTTGTCATCGTCTCGGTCCCCAAGCAGCGCATATCGGTCTACGGCGCCGGCGGCATCCTCACACAGGGCGCAGTCTCGACGGGCATGTCGGGCTTTCCGACGCCGACCGGCGTCTTCAGCGTGATCCAGAAGAACCGATATCACCGCTCGAATATCTACAGCGGCGCGCCGATGCCCTTCATGCAGCGCATCACCTGGTCGGGCGTGGCGATGCATGCCGGCGTCTTGCCGGGCTATCCGGCCTCACACGGATGCATCCGCTTGACGCACAATTTCGCATCCGAGCTGTGGGGCATGACCCGAATGGGCGTGCGCGTGATCGTGGCCCCGGAGGACGTGCATGCCGTCGAGTTCGCGCATCCGGCACTGCCGACACCCACTCTGACGCCGGCGCCTGCGCCCGTCGCCAATGCGGAACCCGCAAAGTCCGCGGTGATGACGGTGTCCGCCAACGACAAGCCGTCCGCAGCCGGCGACGCGCCGCCGATCAAGCTCCTCGATCCGCTCGAACGCGCGAAGGCGGCGAGAATTCAAATCGTTGCCGAGGCTCCAGCCAAGGTGAAGGCAGCCAAGGAAGCCGTCGAGGCTTCCGCAGCAAGAGCCTCGGAGGCCAACAAGGCGATCGCGGCCCTGCGGGATGCGGAAGGGGCGGTAGCGGCCGCCAAGGCCAAGCTCGATGCCGCCATCAAGACCGTGGAGGCGGCGAAGACGCCCGAGGCGATCGAGCGCGCCAAGTCGGCGCAGGCCGCCGCGGAAGCCAAGCTCGAGGAGGCCACGAAGGTTGCCGCCGAAGCAGGCGCGCTGGAGGCCGCCAAGACGCAGGAAGCCTTCGCCGCCGCGCGCGCCGCCTGGGACGCAGAGAAGGCGAGCGACGCGGCGACGGCGGTCATCAGGGCGGGCGAGCGCAGCACAGAGCCCATCTCCGTCTTCGTCAGCAAGAAGGCGGGCCGCGTTTACATCCGCCAGGCCTGGACGCCCATCCACGAGGCGCCGGTCGCCTTCAAAGACCCGGACCTGACGCTCGGGACGCACGTGTACGTCGCCGTGGAGTCGACCGAGGACAGCAAGGCCATGCGCTGGCTTTCCGTCTCGCTCGCCCAGCCGGCAGCGCAGTCCGGGCGTCCGCGCGAGACCGCCGCCAGCGTGCTCGAGCGCTTCGAGCTGCCGCCGGCGACGAAGGCGTTCATCTCCGACCGGCTCTGGGCGGGCGCCTCGCTCATCGTCTCCGACCAGGGCATCAGCCACGAGACGGGGAAATACACCGACTTCATCGTGCTGTCCCGCTGAGCTGCCGCCACTCCTGCAGGGCCATCGGGTGCTCATGATTGGCGTCCGCCCCTTGCCCTTCGTGCTGGGGGTTTTGGGCAACAGAAATCCTGCGCGTTTCCCGCGACAACCGTCGAAGCCTACGCTATAAGCGCCCGTCCATGCGCCTGATCGAAACCACAGAAGAGCTCGCCCGGATCTGCAACCGACTGGGCCAGCACGACTTTGTTGCGGTAGATACGGAATTCATACGCGAGCAGACCTACTGGCCGCGACTGTGTCTGATTCAGCTCGCCGGGCCTCAGGATGATGCGCTGGTCGACCCCCTGCGGCCCGGCATTTCGCTCGACCCCTTCTTCCAGCTGATGGCGAACGAGCGCGTCGTGAAGGTGTTCCACGCGGCGCGGCAGGACCTGGAGATCATCTGGAACCAGGCACGTCTCATCCCGCACCCGATCTTCGACACCCAGGTCGCGGCCATGGTCTGCGGCTTCGGCGAGGCGGTGAGCTACGTCAACCTGGTCAAGCAGATCACTCGCCTGGACCTCGACAAGACCTCACGCTTCACAGACTGGGCACGGCGGCCGCTGTCGCCCAAGCAGCTCACCTATGCCCTCGGCGACGTCATCCACCTGCGCGACATCTACCGGCATCTCAAAGCGGAGTTGGAGAGGGAAGGGCGCGCCGGCTGGGTCGACGAGGAGATGGCGACTCTGATCGAGCCCGGCACCTACGAGGCCAATCCGGAGCAGGCGTGGAAGCGCCTCAAGCTGCGCGTCAAGAACCGCAAGGGGTTGGCCGTGCTGATCGAGCTCGCGGCCTGGCGCGAGCGGACGGCGCAGGCGCAGGACGTGCCGCGCAACCGCATCCTGCGCGACGACACGCTCTACGACATCGCCAACCACGCGCCGACGGAAGCCTCCCAGCTCTCCGAGCTGCGCACACTGAGCGAAGGGTTCGCCAAGTCGGCCCGGGCCAGGGAGATCGTCGAGGCCGTGAAGCGGGGTCTGGCCCGCGACCCGAAATCAGTGCCGGCCCTGCGCACGGGGCTGCCTTTGCCTGCCGAAAAGCTGGCGCTCGTCGACCTGCTGCGCGTGCTGCTCAAGGCCTGCGCCGCCCGCCAGAAGGTGGCGCCACGCCTGATCGCCGATGGCGACGACCTGGAACGCATCGCCGTCGAGGACGCGCCCGACGTGCCTGCCATGAAGGGGTGGCGCTACGATATGTTCGGCGTCTACGCCGAGCGATTGAAGCAGGGTGAGCTGGCCCTCAAGGCCGATCGCGGAGAGGTCGTGCTGCTGGAGCTGGGCGCGGCGTCCGAGGACACCCTCGAGGCGCGCGTCGCAGGCTGACGCCGCCCACAGCCATACCGTACAGCTGCGATTCGAGGCTCAGAGCGGCTGGTTTGTCGAACCCAAGACACTTGCCGTGGTTTGCCAGATGGGCACGTCGGCGCTCACGCTGCCGACGATGGCGATGAGCAAGGCCAGCATCAGCACGCCGGCAATGATCACCATTCGCATCGAGTTATCCATTGCCTTCTCGGCCGCCGTCAGGGCGGTGCTCCTTGGTGCGTTGCTCCTGATATTTCAGATGGTTGCAGAGCAACCAACCGAGACTTTCGGTGTCTGTACGGAATATGGGTGGGGGCCCGGCCCGGAGAAGGCCGCGTCACGTGCCCGTGACGAAGATTGAAGGGGCCTGGTCCTACGACTTGCGCGGGTCGTAGCGGTGCGACTGGCGCCACTCGGACATGAAGTAGGCGAGCTCGTCGTCGATCGTCTGGGGCAGCACGATGCGCACCGTCACCAGCTGGTCACCGGTGCTGCCTGTCGTCGAGTTGTGCACACCCTTGCCCTTGAGCCGGAACACCCGGCCCGAGCCGGTGCCCTTGGGGATCGTGAGCTGCACCCGGCCCGAGACGGTCGGCACCTCGACCTTGGCGCCGAGCACGGCCTCGTCGATGGTGATGGGCAGCTCCAGCGCGACGTCGTCACCGGCGCGGCTGAATTGCGGGTGCGGCCTGACCTTGATCTCGACCAGCGCGTCGCCGGCCTCGCTGCCGCGCACGCCGGGCGAGCCCTTGCCCTTCAGGCGCAACACCTGACCGTCCGATACGCCCCGCGGCACCGTGAGATCGAGCACCCCGCCATCCGGCATGGTCACCCGCTTCTTGGCGCCCGTGGCGGCTTCTAGGAAGTCGATCTCCAGTGTGTAGCGCACGTCGCGGCCGCGCGTGGCGTCCGCCTCTCCCCAGCCTCCTGCCCGCGCGCCGCCGAAGAGATCGGAAAAGATATCGCCGAACCCGAATTCCTCGCCCTGACGGGCGCCGCCGGCGCGGCCGCCGAACGGTCCGGCTCCGCCCGCTTGCGCACGCTGATAGCCGCGCCGCGGCTCGCCATTGGCGTCGATCTCGCCCCGGTCGTACTGCTTGCGCTTCACCGGATCGCCGACGATGTCGTAGGCGGAGGACACTTTCTTGAAACGCTCTTCCGACGCGGCGGGATTGCTCGGATTGAGATCGGGATGCAGCTGCTTGGCCAGCTTGCGATAGACGCGGCGAATCTCCTCGTCCGGCGCGTCGCGCGGCACGCCCAATACCTTGTAGGGGTCCTCGGCCATCTCGTTGCTAGCCCATCCAGCCCAGCTCTTGGGATCATACTAACGTAAGATCGTGGCGTGCGTACGCCAATCCGGCGGCATGGATAGCGCCTACTGCTTGACGCGAATCTCGGGCTCTCGCTCCAGGAGCTCCGCCAGGGCGGCGAATCGGCGCCGGAGGCGCTCGCCATCGAGCGCCGCATATGCCTTCGGGATGACGAGCACGAGCTTGTTGCGCTCATAGGACAGGGGTGTCTCGTCGATGATGCCCGGGTGACCGATCGAAAGCATGTGGGCCGCCCTGATTGCCGCACCGATGATGCGGGCGCGCTTGTAGAGCTTCTTGGAGACGATCGACTTGAGGCGCTCGGAGAGCTTGTCCTTGCCGTCATCCTCCGGGCTGCCGCTCGTGCCCATGTGGCGGAAGTAGTTGGCGAGCGCCAGGAAAACGCGGCCGGGATGATCGATGCCGCCGAGCGCGGCATGGGCGATCAATATCAGGCTCTGCTCGCCGCGGTAGTCCGGGTGGGCGCGCCAGCTGATGTCGGAGAGCAGGCACGCGGCGTGGCGCAGCCGCCGCTCCTCCTCCGTCTCCTTGGGGCCTGGCGGCTCGAACAGGGCGTCCGTCCACGCGCACAGCTCGAATGCGTGCTCGGCGGACCGGGAACGCAGGCGTGCATATTCGGCACAGAACGAGATGAGCGGGTCTTTCTTGCGCTCGGCCGCCGACAGCAGGCTGTAGACGAGGCCCTCGCGTATCCCGAACACGGAGAAGTGGACGGCCTCGGGTCCCAGCTTCTTGAGCAGCCGCTCGAGCACCAGGGCGCCGTAGGGCAACACCTCGCGCCGCGGCCGGGAGATCTCATCGATGCCAGGCATCGCGGAGAGCTTCTTCGCCTTGCGAATCTCCTCGCAGAAGTCGATCGCCTCCTCGGTCGGCATCGTGTAGCCGTGCATGACGTGCAGCGGATATCCCGTTCGTTCCATGTGCAGGCGGGCGATGGCACGCCACGTGCCGCCGACCGCGAAGAAGGCCCGGTTGCGCCCGCCTTCGAGCCACGCCACGCGGCCGATCTGGTCGTCGGCGATGTCGATGGCGTCGTCGATCCTGCCGTCGGCGGCGTCGAGCAGCCGCAAGCCGCCGAGCGGCAGCGTTGTCGACTGACGCAGGGCCTCGCCCTTCACCTCGATGATCTCCAGGCTGCCGCCGCCGAGGTCGCCGGCAAAGCCGTCGGGTGAGCGGAAGCCCATCATGATGCCGTTGGCTGCCAGCTCCGCCTCGCGCTGGCCGGAGAGGATTTGGATCCTGGCACCCAGCGCTCGCTCGCCGCGGGCGATGAAGTCCGGGCCGTCGGAAGCATCCCGGCAGGCGGCCGTGGCAATGGCGCGCACGTTCTTCACGCCGAGGATCCGCACGATCGCCTTGAAGCGGCTCAGCGCCTCCAGCGCGCACTCGACGCTTTCCTTGCCGAGATGGCCGGTCGATCCCACCTGCCGGCCGAGACCGCACAGGACCTTCTCATTGAAGATCGGCGTCGGACTTCTGACCGCACCTTCGTAGATGACGAGCCGCACGGAGTTCGAGCCGATGTCGACGACGCCCATCGGCTCGAGCTCGCCGGTGCGCCCGAACTCGCCGTGCTCGCGATCCACGCGACTAGCGCCTTTCGTCGACGAGAGCGAGATCGTTCCTGATGGAGGCACTTCGGCTTCCATTCGGGAGCGTGAATCTCGCTCTAAGCTCAATAGGTAGAGCAGGACTCACGCTTCAGCCCACGTTGCATTCGAGGCCATGAGACTCAATTCGAAGCGACCCTGCTCTAATGCTCCTGGGCGAGGCTGAACCGGCGCGGGAAGCTGTCTTTCAGCGATTGCCCACGCCCCGAGAGACTCGGGTTGGTCATGAAGTACTCGTGCGCATTGAACGGCTCTTCGCCCTCTGTGGGCCGTATGCGCTCCGACGAGCCGTCCGGCAGGATGCGCCAGCTCTGCTGGTTGTCCTTCAGGTTTGCAACCATGATCTGGTCCAGGATCTGCTCATGCACCGTCGGGTTCATGATCGGCACCATGACCTCCACGCGGCGATCGAGGTTGCGCGGCATCATATCGGCGGAGCTGATATAGACGAGGGCCTTGGGTGCCGGCAAGCCGTGACCGGCGCCGAAGCAGTAGATGCGGCCGTGCTCCAGGAAGCGGCCGACGATGCTTTTGGCCCGGATGTTCTCGGACAGGCCCGGGATTCCCGGCCGCAGGCAGCAGATGCCGCGCACGATCAAGTCGATCTCCACGCCGGCCTGGCTGGCCTCGTAGAGGCCTTCGATGATTCTGGCATCGACGAGCGAGTTCAGCTTCATCCAAATCGAGCCCTTGCGCCCGGCCTTGACGTGGCCGATCTCGTCGCGGATGTGCGCGAGGATGCGCGTGCGGATGCCTTGCGGGCTCGCCGCCATGGCCTCGATCTCGGCCGGCTCGGCGTAGCCGGTGATGAAGTTGAAGATGCGGGTCACGTCGCGCCCGATCACCGGGTCGGCGCTGAAGAAGGAAAGGTCGGTATAGATCTTGGCCGTCACGGGGTGGTAGTTGCCGGTGCCGATATGGCAGTAGGTGGCAAGCTCCGCCCCTTCCCGGCGCACGATCAAGCCGAGCTTGGCGTGCGTCTTGAGCTCGATGAAGCCGTAGACCACGTGCACGCCGGCGCTCTCCAAGTCGCGCGCCCAGCGGATGTTGGCGGCCTCGTCGAAGCGGGCCTTGAGCTCGACCACGGCGGTCACCGACTTGCCGAGATCGGCCGCGTCCTTCAGCGCGCGCACGATCGGGCTGTCGTTGGAGGTGCGATAGAGCGTCCACTTGATGGCCAGCACGTTGGGGTCGGCGACGGCCTGGCGCAGCAGCTGCACGACCACGTCGAAGGACTCGTAGGGATGATGCACCACGATGTCCTTCTTGCGGATGGCGGCGAAGCAATCGCCGTTGAACTCGCGGATGCGCTCCGGAAAGCGAATGTTGAAGGGCCTGAAGACGAGATCGGGGCGCTCCGACACGATCAGCTGGGACGTGTCGGCGAGCCCGAGCATGCCCTCCTTGATGAACACGGCGTCGTCGTTGATCTCGAGCTCCTGCACCACGAAGCGCTGCAGGCGCGTCGGCATCTGCCCGTCGATCTCGAGGCGGATGACGATGCCGCGGCGCCGGCGCTTGAGCGCGGTCTCATAGAGCGCGACGAGGTCCTCCGCCTCCTCCTGCACCTCGATGTCACTGTCGCGCAGGACGCGGAAGGCACCGTGGCTGCGGGCCAGGAATCCCGGAAACAAGCGGGACAGGAACATGCCGATCATCGACTCGATGCGGATGAAGCGGATCGGCGGCACGCTGTCGCCTTGCGCCGCCTCGTCCAGCGGCAGCCGGATGAAGCGAACGAGCTGCATGGGGATCGGCAGCAGCGCGTGCATGGTGGTGCCGTCGCGCTCGCGCCTCAGCTCCACGCCCACGGTGATGCCGGCGTTCTGGATGAAGGGGAAGGGGTGCGAGGGGTCGACGGCAAGAGGGGTGAGGATGGGCAGGTACTGGGAGGTGAAGTGGCGACCGAGCCATTCGCGCTCGCCGGGCCGCAACTCCTTGGGCTCCACGATGTGGATGCCGGCGACGGCCATCTCCGCCCGCAGCGCCGTAAAGCGCGCCTGCTGGTCGCTACCGAGGCTGGCGGCGAAGCGGTTGATCTCGACCAGCTGCTGGGCGGGCGTCAGCCCGTCCTGGCTCATCTGCGTGACCCCGGCAGCGACCTGACCGTAGAGGCCGGCCACGCGCACCATGTAGAACTCGTCGAGGTTGGAGGCGGAGATCGACAGGAAGCGCAGGCGCTCGAGCAGCGGGTGGCGGGAATTTTGCGCCTCTTCCAGAACCCGGCGATTGAACTGCAGCCAGGACAGCTCGCGATTGGAGAAGCGTGCCGGGCCCTCCGGCGGGGCCGGCGCTGGCGGGACCTCGGCCGCCTTCACGCGTTCCTTCAATCTGGTTCTCGGCGCGCTCATGGATGACCTGCCTGATGATGCGCTCTGTGGCAATTATGCCACGATCTTGGCGCAGAACGATAACAGTGTGCAACAGCAAGATGAAAGTTTGGTGGCGGTCGCTCGTGCTCAACGTTGGCCCGCGCCCTGTTGACTGGCCATCACCTCGGCCACCATAGCCCGCGTCACCTTGCGGTGCGAGGCCATGGCTGCCCGATCGATGGCGGCAACAATGACGGCGGCGGCCTCCATCGATCGTTCCATGTGCAGCGCGATGTGGTTGACGACGTGCGGCTCAACGGCGAGCTGTCGGTCGGCGAAGTGCTTGACCAACACGGCCTTCAGCAGTGCCTCATCCGGGGGCGAGATGGCCACCACCGGCAGCGCGCGCAGACGCGAGCGCAGGTCCGGCAGGCGCACGGCGAGCTCTCCGGGCGGCGCGCGCGAGGTGAGCAGCATCGACGTCTTGTGCTCGCGCACGAGGTTCAGCAGATGAAAGAGCGCGCGCTCGTCCCCGATCCCGGCATGTAGGTCCTCGACCAGCAGCGCCCCCTTGGCGCCCTCAACCTCCCTCTCGCCGAGGGTGGCGGCCTCAAGGCGCGCCGCCCCCGACCTCAGTCGCCAGACGTTGGCCAGATGCGTCTTGCCGGCCCCCGGCGGCGCCACCACCACGACCGAGGCGTGCGGCCAGTGCGGCCACAGGTCGATCATGTCGGCGGCAGCCCGGTTGGATCCGCTGATGAGGAAATCCTCGGCGCCAAGCGCGGGGCGCTGTGCCAGGTCGAGGATGAGCTGGTCCGGCGTGGCGATCATGGCCTGTCCTCGACCACGGGCACCGCGCTGCCCTCTGCCGCTGCGCCGCTGCCCTTGTAGAGGGAGCTGTCGAGGTACTGCTGCACGGCGAACCGCACGAGCACGCCGATGGCCGCCGCCAACGGCACGGCTACCAGCGTGCCGACCAGGCCGAACAAGTAGCTGAACACGAACAGCGCGAAGATCATCCACACCGGATGCAGGCCGATCTTCTGACCCACGAATCGCGGCGACAGAAAAGCCGTATCGATGGCGATGCCACAGACCAGCACGCCGACGGCTTTCAACAGCGGCGCGGGATCCGGCCAGAACTGCACGATGGCGAGCAGCCCCAACACCCAGCCGACGATCGGCACGAAGGCCAGCAGGCCGGTGCTGAGCCCCACCAGCAAGCCATAGTCGATGCCGGCCCAGCTCAAGCCGATGGCGTAGAAGACGCCGAGCACCAGGCAGATCGTGCCTTGTCCGCGGATGAAGGCGGCAACCGCGTCGTTGATGCCGACGGCAAGCCGGCGGATGGTGGGGGCGTAATCACGCGGCAGCGCGTCGTCTAGGCGCGCCAGCATGGGATGCCAGTCGACCAGCAGGTAGAACACGACCACCGGGGTGATCAGCAGGAGGGACACGAAGTTGACCAGCGCCAGCCCGCGGGTCCACACCGACGCCATGACCGCGCCGGCCATCGTCGCCCAGTTCTGCGACAGATCGGCGAGCGCCCGATCGAGCGTCGTTTGAAACGAGGGAAAGCTCGGGCCCAGCCAATCCCGGCCGAAGCGCTCCACGAAAATCTTGAAGCGCTCGGTCTCGCCCGGCAGCGCCGCCACCAGCTGCCGCACCTGGTCGGCGAGCACCGGCACGAGCAGGATCAGCGCCAAGGCCACCAGCACCGCCACCACGCCGACGACGAGGATCGCCGCCCACGTCCGGTTCAGGCCGTACCCCTGGAGGCGGTCGGCTATGGGATTGAGGAAATAGGCCACGACCACGGCGGCAACGAAGGGAAGCAGGATGTCCCTGAGCAGGGCGATGGCGAGCACGAGGACGACGAGCGCCCCCACCCAGAACCAAAGCTGCCGTTCGACGCGCATGACCCCTGTGCCCTCGTTCCCCGAAGCGGCGGCTCGGATGGCGATGCGCCGATCAGCGATCCGGCCCGTCCTCGCGGGTGGAGTCATAGCTGGTCATGTGCAGAAACCAAGCCCTGAGATAGGCGGCGAGCGAAAGAAGGGTCAATGCTCCCGTAATCCACACGAGGACCACTCGCGTGGTGTCGAGCCCGAGGCCGAAGGCTCCGTCGGCCAGCACGGTGGCGGCAAGCAGGATCTGCATCATGGTGTTGACCTTGCTCACGGCCAGCGGCTTGATCCTCAGCACCCGCCGATCGAGCTGCCAGGCGAGCAGCACCGCCGCGACGATCAGGATGTCGCGGCTCACCACGGCAATGACGAGCCACAGCGGCAGCTCGTTGCGCACACCCAGGCCGATGAAGATGCTGACGATCAGCAGCTTGTCGGCCAGCGGATCGAGATAGGAGCCGAGCTCGGTGCTCCAGTTGAAGCGCTTGGCGAGGTAGCCGTCGACGGCGTCGCTGATGCCGGCGCAGACGAATACGAAAAAGGCGAACTTGCTCTGGCCGCTCAGCAGCAGCCAGAAGATCACGGGGACGGACATGATGCGCCCGAGCGTGATGAAGTTCGGGATGTTGATAATCACGAGACGACCGGAGCGTTGTGTGGTAGGCGATGGGTATGAGCGCGAGAATTCCAGCGATATCAGCGTGGTTCTCAGTCACCGGAGCTTAGCCCCCAGGCGGCGGCTCAGTCGAGGGCTCTATTGCGGCCCGAGCACCCAATTGCCTCCCGTGTTGCGCAGGCTCAAGCCCTGCTGCGCCAGGACATCGGCGAGCCTCTCGGCGCCTTCCGCATAGCGCAGAGTCACTCGTGCGCTGCGCGCGGACAGGCCCGCCACCTCCAGCTCCTCGATGCCCGGCGTGGCCGACAGCTTGCGGCTGATGTCCTGCCATTCGCTCATGCCGCGAAACTGCACGGCGATCAGCAGGTCGCTGTCGCCGGGCACGCCCTTGGCGACGCCGCCACCGCCGCCGCGAGACTTGATGGCCTTCCAGCGGCCCTCGATGATGCCCAGCGAGACCACGGCCGCAAGCTCGCTGGTGTAGCCGGGATCGGCCGGATCGAGACGGTAGGCCCGCCGCAACATGAAGGCGCCGACCGCGTCGCGTCCCGTGAGCGTGACGTTGAGCCGCTTGGCCGCGGTATCCTGCTCGGCGACGGCCAGGAGCACGAGCTCGCTGCCGTAGGCCGCAACCAGCGTGCGGATGGCACTGCCGTCTCCCTCGGCGAGCGCGTTGACGGCGGCGGGCGTGATCTGCGTTTTCAGGGTCTGCAGCTTCACAGGCGTCAGGGCATGCTCCAGATCGAGGCCCTTCCAGACGTTGGTCCACGCGGCCTCGCCCTTCGGCGCGGCGGACGCCTCCGCTCGCCAAAGCGGAACGAGGGTGACCGCTGGAGCCTGCTCGTCCATGAAAGGTATGCCTTCACGGCGCAGCAGGTCGCGCACGGCCTTCGACTGAAACGAGAAATCGAGGCTGGCGATGTAATCGGTGGAGGAATTGCGCTCCGAGCGCACCTTGACGCCCTCCACCAGATCACCTGCCGGAAACGGCGGCAGCTGCCTCAGGCGCTGATAGGCCGTCACCGGCACCAGCCGCTTGAGCAGCGAGCGGAAAGCCGCCTGTTGCCCATCGGCCATCGCCTTGGACTTGGCGGCCACGGCATTGTCCGCCCGTGCCTCGACGGGATAGTTGCCGACCGTGAATACTTCCTCGGCCGCCGTCGCCGGGTTATGGGCACCGGTGTTGAGCGCAAGACCTGCGGCCAGCAGCAGAGCTGCTTGGCCGACGCCGCCCCGCCCCAGGCGGGCACGCGAATTGCTGGCGATTGCCATTCCCCCACTTTCCTGCCGCAGCGGCATCCACCGTCGCGCGGCCCCGAGCCCTACCGATTCATGGTCTTCTCTGCTATGCC
>VBAB01000681.1 GCA_005888525.1 Alphaproteobacteria bacterium | reverse complement strand
TGCCGGTGCGCCGCTGCAGCGTCTTGAGCTCGGTGCGCATGCGCTCGCGCAGCTTCGCGTCGAGGTTGGAGAGCGGCTCGTCCAACAGCAGGATCGCCGGTTCGACCACCAGCGATCGCGCGAGAGCCACGCGCTGCTGCTGGCCGCCGGAGAGCTGGCCGGGATGGCGTCGCTCCAGTCCGTCGAGGCCAACGACCGCCAGCACGCGCGCCACGCGCTCGCCGATCTGCTCGCGCCCGGCCTTGGCGATGCGCAACCCGAAAGCCACGTTCTCGAACACTGACATGTGCGGCCACACGGCGTAGTTCTGGAACACCATGCCCATGCGGCGCTGCTCTGGCGGCACCACGCCCTGCGGGGAGGAGAGCAATCTGCCCGCGACCTCGATGGTGCCAGCGTCCGGCGTCAGGAAACCCGCCAGCGTGCGCAGCATCGTCGTTTTGCCGCAGCCGGAGGGGCCGAGTAGAGTAATGAACTCCTGCTCCTGGATTGACAGGTCGACGCCGATCAGCGCCCGAAAGCCGTCGAAACGCTTGTCGATGCCGGCGATGTCGATGAATGCCATCGCCCTAGCCCCTCACCGGGGGCGGCTCGCCCGACGTCCAGCTCGAGCCGGACAGCCAGCTGACGAGCCCAGCGAGCGTCAGAACTACGGCGATGGTGAAAACGGCGAGCGCCGAGACGACCTCAAGCTGCCCCAGATCGTTGAGGCGATAAATGGCAATGGCAACGGTCTCGGTGCCGCCCGTGTAGAGCAGGATGGTGGCGCTGAGCTCACTGAAGGCTGCAATGAACACCAGCAGGAACGCGACGAGAAGGCCCGGGCGCGAAAGCGGAAACAGAATGCGGCGGACTGTGAGCCACCAGGATGCGCCGGTGATGCGTCCCGCCTCCTCCAGCGACGGATCGATCTGGCGGAAGGTGGCGTTGACGCTGCGCGTGGCCAGCGGGATGAAGCGTGCGACGTAGGCAGCAAGCAGGATCCAGATGGTGCCGTAGATCGGCACCGGCAGCCGGATGAAAGCCAGCAGGATGCCGACCGCCATCACCGTGCCCGGCAGCCCCAGTGGCAGGATTGCCAGATAATCGAGCAGACGGCGTCCACGCATCGTGGTGCGCAGATCGAGATAGGCGACCGCCGCACCAACCAGCACCGCGAGCGCCGCGGCGGCGGTGGCAAGCCTGAAGCTGTTGAGGATGCCTCGCACCGAGACCTGGTCGGTGAACAAGGCCGCGCCGAAGTGCGCAAGCGTGAAGTTGGCGACCGACAGGGGCTCAGTCCAACTCTTGGAGAACGCCGTCAGCGCCAGCACGCCGATCGGTGCGGCCGCACTGAAGAATACCACCGCGAGGCAAAAAGCCAGCAGCGGCCAACGCCAAATGCCGAGATCGATGGTCTTGGTCCGCACACCCCGGCCGCCGACCGTGATGTAGGAGCGCCGCTCCAGATACCCGCGCTGGAGAGCGAGCCCCGCAATCGTGAGAGCCACCAGCACAAGCGACAGCGCGGAGGCTTCGCCCCAGCGGGGTGGGTAGCTGCCGATGGTGGCATAGATGCGGGTGGGTAGAAACACGATTTGCGCCGGCGTACCGATGATTGCCTGCGGTCCGAACAGTGCGAGCGAGTCGATGGCTGCAAGCAATGCCCCGCCGGTGATTGCCGGTGCGACGAGGGGCAAATTGATGCGCAGCGCCGTCTGCCAGCGCCTTGCGCCCAGCATCTGCGCCGACTCTTCGAGCGACGCGTCGACCGACTTCAGCGCGCTGTAGGTGAGGAAATACGTGAAGGTGAAGACGTGGATGCCGATGACGAAGATGACGCCGGGCATGCTGAAGATATTGATGGGCCCGGACTCGAAGCCGAATACGGCGCGAAGAAGTCGGTTGAACTTGCCGGCATCGGGTCCCAGGAGGATGGTGTAGGCGAGTGCGGTGAGATAGGGCGGGGTGATGTAGGAGAGCGCAACCATTGCATGCACGAGGGCACGCAGGGCCATGTCGCTGCGCGCAGTAGCCCATGCCAGCGGTACGCCGAGAGCCACGCTCAGGAGGCCGGTGCCGAGCGCCAGCTGCAGAGTGTTGATCAGCGCCGCGTAGTTCTGCGGCCGCGTAAATGCGCGTTCGAGATGCTCGAGGCCCACCGACTGCGGCACGCCGAGGGCGGCGAGCATCAGCCACAGCAGAGGATAGCCGACGAGAAACAGCACGACCGCGATCGAGAGACCCAGCACAACGCCCTGCACGCCGAGCCGCCCGGCCGGGACAGCGTCAGCGATCGCGAGGGCGCCCCTGGATGCGCCAACCGATGCAGCAGCTTGCATGCCCCGTCCTCTAATCAGCAATCCCGCCGGCTGCTCTCAATTGCCCCATTCGCCCCCGAAAACGCTCGCCATCTGGTCGAGAATCTTGGTCTTGTCCCGCTTGTATTCGGCGTAGTCGAGCGTGAGCAGCTTCAGCTTCGACAGCGGGGTGCTGCCCTCGGGTGGGGCGACGTCGGTGCGGCTCGAGTATTTACCGCCTTTGACGAGGATCGCTTGTCCCTCCGCACCCATCCACCATTCGTAATAGAGGGCGGCGGCGTGCGGCCGCGTCGAGCTCTTCAGCAAGCCGCAGGCGCCGACCTCCGTCGGCACCCCTTCGGCAGGAAATACATAATCCGTCGATTTGCCTTGCAGTTTGGAGCGCCAGGCGATGTTGTCGTTTTGCAGAAAGCCTGCCCCGCGTTCGCCACGCTCCAGCACCTGCGTGATGACCTGTGGTGTCTGCACCCGCAGCGGCTTGGTCGCCGCCATGGCTTTCACCACGTCCCATCCCAGATGCTTGGCGAGCGTATAGATGCGCGGTGCGCCATCGCCATTGGCGCTGGAGAAATAGACGAGGCGACCGTTCATGGCGGACTTGCCCAGGTCTGCCCAGGTGGCCGGCGGCGCCGAGCCGAACTCCTTGGTGTTGAACTGGATGACGGCTTGCGTCAGCCGATCGGTGATCCAGGTCCAGTCGGGGTCGCGCAACTCCTTGGCGACGGCATCCATCGCCGTCGATTTGAACGGCTTCAGCAGCGCGCGCTCCTTCATCAACAGGAGCGCGGCCAAGTCCGACGCATCGACCATGTCGGCTTGTGGTCTTCCGGCGTCGGCCTCGGCAAGAACCTTCGACGTTACGTCGCTCGAGCCGCCGCGAAAGTATTGCACATCGATGCCGTACTTTTGCTTGAACCCGGCATTGATCGCATCGACGATCTGAGTGTCGAGGCTCGTGTAGAGGACGACCTTGCCCTCCGCCTTGGCCTTGTCGATGTCGATCTGACCCGCCTGAGCAGGACCGGCCACTTGCGCCCAGGCATTTCGGCCCAACACGGTCATCGTGCAGCCGGCGGCGAGGTACTTGATCACTGACCGCCTTGCAATGCGCATGTCAGCCTCGCTGGTTGCGGCGTGCGTGAAGGCAGCTTTGCCTGGTTCTATTGCTGGACCCGGTTCCGCGCCAATGCAGATAAGCCCCCGTGCCCAGCCCACGAGCGCTACATGCCTGTGCGGAACGTGAAGCCCTTGAACCCACGGGGCAATTGACGGAGAGTAGCAGGAATCATGACTGCCGAGACATAGATATGGAATACCGCCAGCTCCAGCTCTTCCTCGCCACCGCCGAGCGCCTGAACCTGAGCCACGCCGCGGAGGCCATGAACATCACGCAGCCCGGGCTCTCCAAGAGCATGCACCGGCTGCAGCGCGAGCTAGGCACCCGGCTTTATCACCGGCGCGGACGCGGCATCGAGCTGACCGAATCCGGGCGGGCGCTTCTGCGGCACGTCAAGATGATCGAGACGCA
>VBAB01000680.1 GCA_005888525.1 Alphaproteobacteria bacterium | reverse complement strand
AAAGGCCTGTTCGTACGTTTGCGTTTTGGCCCTGACCGACGAATACCTTCACGACAAGGCGCAGACCTCGCTTGGCATCAAGCGGCGCGGCGGCGCGGGCGTCGAGATCAAGGCCCTGGTTTCGGGATGTGATGCGGAACTGACTGTCCTAGCCCTCCCTCACGGAAAGACGTGGTGGACCTTCGGCTATGAAGCCTTTGGAACACTGGACCGCGTCGAGCATGATCTTGCTGCTACCGTGGCACTCCTCAACGTCCGTTCACCACCCAGGCTTCCCCCGGGTGAGGCGGCAAGCTACCCGACCTGGCTTGCGGCACACACCTCATTCCCGGTGCAGTAGCGGCTCATCCAGCCGAGATCAAAGCGATCACAGGCACGTATTCCGGCGATCAGGAGACGATTGTGTATTGCGCCTGCCCCAATGAGGCTTCAGCCGCGATGGCCGCAAAACATTTGCGCCGTGCAGGCTTCAAGAGGATACGGCCCCTTTTGGGTGGCATAGATGCCTGGGTCGAGGCCGGGCATCCCCTCGAACGTCACGCGTGCCGCCTGGCTCGGCCAATATGAGCCATCGCGCCCAGAGCTCTCTTGCAGTACGACAATGCTGTGCGCTACGTCCTCCCTGCCCTGTTGAGCCGGACGAAGCCAGGTGCCGTTGAAAGAAACAACGCTCGTCGATTTCTTGCTCATTGGCGGCGGCCTTGCGAGCGCGACCGCTGCCGAGACCCTTCGCGCAGGCGGCGCGGAAGGAAGCATCGCAATTCTTTCGGCGGAAGACACTCTGCCTTATCACCGTCCGCCCCTCTCCAAGGACTTTCTCCTCAAGGGTCCCGAGAAGGCGAACATACTGATCCATGATGAGGCCTACTACCGGGAGCGCGACATCGCGGTTCACTTGGGAGCTCGCGTCGCGCACGTCGATAGCGCGAGCCGGACCGTCGAAACCGAACAAGGCGCCCAGTTCCGGTTTGGCAAGTTGCTCATCGCTACAGGAGCAAGCGTCGACCGGCTTTCCGTGCCGGGGGCAAATCTCGGTGGCGTCCACTACCTGCGCACGGCGGCTGACGCGCTTTCATTGTATGAGGGTCTCGCCCATGTGCAGCGTGCGATCGTGGTCGGGGCAGGCTTTCTGGGAATGGAACTTGCCGCCGCCTTCATCGGTCGCGGCATCCATACGACGCTTATCACGAGAGAGGACCTGCTCTACGACAAGCTGAACTCCCCAGAGGTCTCCGCCTTCTTCGCTGAATATTACCAGGCACGAGGCGTGGAGATTATGTGCAGGGAGGGCGTTGAGAAATTCTCCGGCTCGGCGCGCGTCGAATCCGTTGTAACGAGTAGCGGGAAAGTCCTGCCCTGCGAGATCGTGGCGGTGGCCATTGGTGTTCACCCGGAAATCGGATTCCTAGAGAACAGCGGCATCGATATCGACGGCGGCATCCTCGTCAACCCGCATCTTGAAACCAACCAACCCGGGATCTACGCGGCGGGCGACGTCGCCCATTTCTGCGATCCCATCAGCCGATCGAGACGCCGTTCGGAGCACTGGGACAATGCCCTCAAGCAGGGCCGCATCGCTGCCTGGAATATGCTGGGGGAACGGCAATCCTGGCGCACCGTGTCCTATTTCTTCTCCGATGTGTTCGACCTCACGTTCAATGTTGTCGGCGATACCGAGGCAGCGAGCGAGCGCATCCTGAGAACATCGCTTGGAAACAAGCCGTTCTCCGTCCTTTATCTGAAGGACAATGCGCTGCGGGGCGCCTTTTTGCTCGAGCAATCCTTCGTCGAAACCAAGGCCGCAGGCGGGCTGATCGCCAATCGGTGCAATCTCGGACCGGCCAAGACCAAGTTGGCCGATAGCCATTTCCCTCTCAACCGTGCCGCTCTGCAAACGGTGCTGATCCTTCAAGGCGGCGGCGCGCTTGGCGCCTTCGAGTGCGGCGTCGTCAAGGCTCTCGAGGAGCGGAACATTCATCCCGATCTGATTGCGGGTGTCTCGATCGGCGCGATCAATGCCGCGATCATCGCCTCCAATCCGGGCCGCGCCACGGACCCGCTCGAAGCCTTTTGGCGCGAGTTGAGCCTGGACACCCCGGATCTGCCAGACGAAGATTTGCGGCGCGCTCTTTCTTCCTTGCAATCAATGATGTTTGGCTCTCCTCATTTCTTTCGCCCGCGCTGGTTCGAGCCGATTCTCAGTCCCGCCGCACTCCCCACGCATTGGAAAAGTTTTTATGAGCTATCACCCCTCAAGAGTACTCTCAGCAAGTACGTAGACTTCGACAAGCTAAGGGACAGCCCGGTTCGCCTTGTGCTGTCCGCCGTTGATGTCGAGACGGGACAGCTTGCGATCTTCGACAGCTATGTCGACGACATCACGCCAGACCATATTCTGGCCAGCGGAAGCCTGCCGCCTGGCTTCCCCTGGACGACCATACAGGGCAAGCATTATTGGGATGGCGGATTGGTCAGCAACTCGCCCCTCGATCAAGTCGTAGAGGTCGGCGGACTGACCGGCAAGGACGTCTACATCGTCAACTTGTGGCTCGACAAGAGGGCGCTGCCGCAATCGATCCCGGAAGTGCTGGCCCGGCGCGATGAAATCCTGTTCGCAGAAAAGGTCCGGCGCAGCGTGCGTAGCTGGGAGTACGTCGATGGATACCGCCAGCTCGTCGACGATATTATGGCCCACGTGGAGCCGAACGTGGCAGAGCAGATCAAACGCCGCCCACGCTACATTGAGACGGTCGGGGAGTCGTGCCCGCTGTCGATTACACGCATCATCAGGGAAGCTGTCGAGGGCGAGGCCGTCTCACGGGATTACGAGTTCTCGCGCAAGAGCATCGATCAGCACATCGCGCAAGGCTATGAGGTGACGACCAAGCTCTTGCAGCGCCGCAAGCGCACATGAGCAAAGTCCCCAAGCTTCATCCACCAGCGCTCCCTCGGTTCGCTCCATCATGTTGTCCGCAACCGGGAGCGCGTCGTCAGCAAGGACGACCTCATCGCCTCTGGCATTCGCGTCCTGCCCGAAAAGTCAGCTGACGACGATTGCAGCTAAGCCTTTGCAGCATAAAGCACCCCAATGATTGGAAACCCGCGTGCTTTATTACATTGCGGCCGGAACAGCTGGCGATAGCCCACGTTGCCTCTTCAGATAGCGTTCCGTTCGACGCGGCGACTGCCGCCGGGATG
>VBAB01000679.1 GCA_005888525.1 Alphaproteobacteria bacterium | reverse complement strand
CTCCAAGAAAGCCCGGAACGGCTAAGGAACAATTAAATGAGCGCCGTGCGAGGCCAATGCGGTAACAAGAACGCGCCGAGAAAAGCGTCGCCCGTCACCACCACCGGCGGTAAGAGCCGGCGCCATAGCCCCAGGCCGGGTAATAGCGATACTTCGGGCCGACGTAGCGATAACGGTACCGGTAGCGCATTTCGGCACGCGGCACCCAATAGCCGGAGCCGTAACTGGGGTAATAGCCGGCCTGATTGTAATACCAGGAACGCGGGTCGTAGCGGTAGAGGCGCGGCCGATGCCGAACCGGCGGCTCGGCCGGAGTGTAAATGCCGACGCCATCGGGGTTTCTGCCGCCGGCCGAGACCGGCGCCGGTACGCTCAGGCCGAGGATCACAGCACTCGCCGCGAGCGCCAGTAGGGTCGTGACGCGCATGATCGCTCTCCTAAACGCCAGCCAGGTTCTGGCCGCAGCTTCGCAGCGAATCATTTTACAGGAGATAACGCGGGCTGAGGAGATGCTGCCCCCGGCATGCCCGCTCCCAGTGGCCGACAAGCAACCCACGCGCGCCCTAAGGGAAGATTTTCGTGCGCTGCGCTGCGTTCTCCCTGGCTCACCCGCCTTGACGCGGACCGGCCGTCCCACTATCGGCACGCCTGCATCACCCAAGATGCCACGCGCCGGCTTAGCTCAGGGGTAGAGCAGCGGTTTTGTAAACCGTTGGTCGCGGGTTCAAATCCTGCAGCCGGCACCAACTTCCACTGTGTCCGACCCGGATCCCATCCGGCACGCGCGATTCGCTACCTTTTGCAAAATGTGATGGGGAAAAACCTCGCTTTGTCGGAGGACGTTGCGCGCTTGCTACAATGGCAACGCTCTGGATGTGTTAATGAAAACGACAGTGTGTTGCATGTCGGACGAAAGTGTAGGAGGAGCGTATGTCCCGGTTGCGTGGATTGCTTGCGTTCCAATTGGCCTTTCTCACCGTCGGTGCCGTGGCGGCGTCCTCAGCTCAAGCCGATGGCTACGCGAGCGTGAAGGACAGATACGTCGCGCCGACTTGGACCGGCTGCTACATCGGCTATGATGATGGCTACAAGTGGGGACGAACCCGCTTTTCGACGCCGCCCACGTACACGCTGAACAATCCCACTGCAGCGGTCGCCACCCCTAGCACCAATGGCATAGAGCATTTGCACACCAACGGTTTCCTCTTGGGTGGGCAATTCGGCTGCAACTATCAGATCAAGCGTGACCTCGTCATAGGCTTCGAGGTCAGCGGTACCCGCGACTGGGGCAAGGATACGGCGCCCAGCACCCTGACGGCGGGGGCGGCGGCGCCGGCCACGGTCGCCACGCTTACGACGGAGACGGTGCGTACGTGCCAGATTCATGTTGGGCCACGCATCGGCACGACCATTGGCGGCGGCACCGGTCTCGCGGCGATGGTCTACGGGACCGGTGGGTACGCGGGCGCTTGCCATCGGACCAGCCAGTCCGGCGCGTTCCTACTTACCAGCATCACCAACCCGAGCGTGTCGACCGACAGCTTCGACAGCGGTTGGTTCGTGGGTACAGGAGTCGATATTCCTACCCCGTTCCTACTGCACCACAGCTTCGTGCAGATCGAGTTCACGCATTCCGACTACGGCAGCTCCTCGGTCGCATTGGCGGGCACAACGACGAGCGGCAGGGTAGAAAACACTACCAACGAGTTGCGCTTCGGTTTCAAGTACCGGTTCTGATTGCCACTGCCGCCAACGGAAGCAATGGCCTCTCATGCCGGGGGCGCGACCGAGAGGCCCACGACCTTGTGACGCGCGATCAGGCCGGCTACCAGGCCTGACGCCTTCGCCTCCTCGACGAACTTGCGCAGGAACGCGGCACCGGCTGCGTTCTTCCGCGCCGTGCCGATGGCCTGCTGCACGGCGGTGAACTGACCCTCGAGGATGCGCGCACCCGGCAGCTTCTTGACGTCCGTCAGCAGCCGCGGCCGCAGCCCCGCGAGCGCATCCAGCTTGTCGCGGATGAACTGGTCGTAGGCGCTGTCCAGCGTGTCGGAGCGCACCAGCGTGGCGTGCTTGATGTTGCGGTCGAGCCAAAGGCCATAAGCGCTGCGCCCCGTGACCGCGATGCGCACCCCGGCCTTGTCGACGTCGGCAATCGCCTTCAGGCCCGAACCCGCTGGCACTAGATACGTCGCCTCGATCTCCACATAGGCAGCGGTGAACGTAATCTTTTCGGCGCGTTGCGGCTCCGCGCCGATCAGGCCGATGTCCCAGGCTCCGGTGTCCGCCATGTCCGCCAGCTCGCCCGGCGTCTTGTAGGGCACGTATTTCACGGG
>VBAB01000678.1 GCA_005888525.1 Alphaproteobacteria bacterium | reverse complement strand
CACCTCGATTGCGGCCTTTGGCGCCCCGGTGGGCGCATGGTTGGCTGACGCCGGTCCAGTCGCGGCTTTGTCGAATGGCGCGGTTATCGGAGCCGAGCTGGATGAACCCCGTGGAACAATTGCTGCTGTGGCGTTCAAACTGACGGCAAGTGCGATAATGGGAGCAATGTGCATGCGACCTCCCGACGAGTTCCAGCGTGGGCTCGAGAATCTGCGCTTCGTTCCACTCGGCACCCTCCCCGATCCATCACGGGCCGACGGTCCCCTCCAACGCTACATGAAATTTGACACGCGCTCGGCCCGACCGAGGATAACCCTGGCATTGTCGTTGGCGGCGGTTCCGGTCGGTTCGCCCGTGTACTTTGCGACTGGAGGATCATGGTGTCGACGGAGGAGGTCGGGGTCGCGGCAGCAGACGCCACCGCGCCCCATTCTCCTAACTAGGGACCCTCGCGTTGGAGACGCTCCCAAAGGTCGGCTGGCCAATGATTGGCGGAAGCCGAGCTAACCGCTCCGGCGACGAGCCCAACACCAACAATCAGCATGATCATCACCTGCCGCATGGAAGCTCTCCGATCGCGTCAGAGAGCCGAGCCGCCGGAATGCCGGTCCTGCTGGTCGTAAAAGCTTTTGGCGTCGAAAGCGCTCGCGGGGGCGGCGATGCCGGCGAGGACCGAGAGGGCGATCAGGGCTGACACGATGGTCTTCATGGCTGTTCTCCTGTCTTCGAGTTGAGAGCTCGCTGTGCTCGAGCTCGTAGGAGAACCCTAGGTTGCCGCGCTTTCCGCGCCCATCTTCGGAAGTGGCGGTCTTTCGTCTGGCCTTGCCGCAATTTTCCTCACCTTTCCTGCGCGGAGGCTGAGAGGCGACGGCCGACGGCTGCGGCACCAGAGAAGCGCTGCACAGCGTTGGCTAGGAACCTCTCGATGAGACCGCTAATGCCGTGGGCACGCGCCGATCGTTGCTGGCGCGCGCTACTTGCCGGGAGTACCTTCAGCCGTATCATGCCCCTTGGGGCCTCCCAGACCCTCGCGGAGACGCTCGCTGTCGACGCATCCTGAGAGCAGCAGAGCTGTAATGGCCATCAGGAAGACACGGGCGAGCATTGGCTCTCTCCAAAATTTCGCGTTCAGCGCACGGACTGCACGGCGCTGGGTCCGCTTTGTGGGCTGGAGCGGGGAGCGGTCGACATGAGTGCCAGGGCCACCACGACGGCGACCATGAGCATGAGCGGAATGAACAGGATTCGCATACCTTTGAGGTTGATACTGATCGTCTGAACCGCCGGTGAACATCAGCGACCCCAGTCCGCCACAATTACGCGGTCCAGAGAGCTGTCCAATCGGGCCTCAACGCTCACCACCAACCACACGTGTACGCCTTGCGAAACCCCGCGGCTAACGCGTCTTCCTCCGAACAGAACCATCGCTTGGCCTTCGTGCGCCGATAGCTGCCGCAGCTGGGCAAGTGATAGATGCCCGTGGCGGGCCATGCACGAACTGCGTAGTGCCCCTTGATCTCGCAACCAACCGGCATCGTCGCATCTTCGGGAAACAGTTTCTCGCGCGCATCTGCCGGGCAGCTCGGCCCAAGCAGTTTTGCCGTGCGCTTGTTCCATCGTCGAAAGTCCTGGGGTGCAACGAAGCAGCCTTTCCAAAGACCGAAGCGACCCGCCCGCGCGTCATCTTCATCGGTCTTGAAGCGTCCTTTGGCATCGGGCTCGAAGTCGAGTGCCCATCCCTGGAGTACGAGCCAGTGTTGCAGGTCGATGCCCTCCGCGGAGCACTGTCCAATGCGTCTCTTCGGGTACGCGGGAACGGCGCGGAGGTCGACGCACTTGATGGGGCGCGAGGCGATGAACTTCTTCAGCTCTTCCCAGGCGCGACGGCCACAGGGGTAAAGCTCCCCGTCCTCATTGATGCAGTTCTGATCGGCCTCGGGTGCGTCAATGCCCTCCAGGCGGTACGTCGTGCCGTCGACTTTGATGGCGTTGGCGTCTTCGCCGCGAGCCGGCAGGGTGGCCAATAGAACAAGCACAAAGAACGCAGCAGGTCGCAGCATTGGTACCGACGCACGCTTTCGTTTTCCGCCGCCGCAAATAATATGCTCAGTATCGATGTCCCGAAGGTCCAGCAGCAGCATCGGTCGCGTGTCAAAGGGGAAGGACGCTTCACTCAAGAACTCCCGCAAGATGGCCCGGAGGAAAATTGCCGGGTCATCAGCGCCCTTCCCCGTCAGGACCTGACGCTTACAGATTAACCTGTTGCTCCAGCGACAGCGAGCGTGAAATTTTTTTGTTCGGCGAGAATATAAGCACCTTTCGGCCGTTGTTGGTTCCCTCCGCCGCCAACCCCCAAAGCCCTTCCGGAGAGCCCCGTGCCGTGGACATGTGGTGTACGTCGAACCGCAGCACGTGTCCGGCTGTGTCGCACCTACCGTGGTGCGCAGTGAGCAGGGTCGATGCATCGAGGCGGCGGCGGCAGCGGGGCGTTGGAGAAGCCGGACGAGTTCCACGTGATCGCGGACGCATCGAAGCCCGGCGCGCAATCGTAAACGAACTCCCATTGCGGTGATACGAGCGGCTGGCCGCGGATCAGGCGGCACGACCTCCCCGTCTGCGCGAAATACTGCATGAGCGGATCGAAGTAGAAAGAGCCAGGCGAGCTCGAGCTGTTGGTTGCCACAGGCTCCCGGGTCACCGCATTGAGATAGCCTTCGAAATCGATGCGGTGCCTCACCAGATCGGGCGTGGGACTGATCGCCACGCGGCCGAGCTCGGGGCGGTCGAGGACCTCGAAATTTCCCTGTCTCGACACCACCAACTGGAGGGGCACCGT
>VBAB01000591.1 GCA_005888525.1 Alphaproteobacteria bacterium | reverse complement strand
GGTCTCGACCAGTTCGAGATTGCCGAGGATGTAAGCGTTGTTTGGTTCGGCCTGAAGCGCGGCCTCAAGATACTCACGCGCCTTTTGTCGATCTCCCATAAGGAGATAGTGGTATCCTAGGTTGTTCAACATTTGAGGCGTCCTGCCAGCTAGCTTGAGGGCCTGCTGATAGGCTCGGTCCGCAAGATCGAAACGATGCAAACGGTCATAACTGGCGGCCAGCCCGACCCAGGCGTCGATGCTGGCCGGATTAGCCTCGACCGCCGCCCGAAAATCCCTCTCAGCCAAACCGTAGTCGCTGCGGGCAAAGTGCTCCTTGCCAAGAAACACCGGCTCGTCCGACGGGCGCTGGTCGGATGGCGGAACATCCATCCACAGTCCCGAAGTCCGCCACGCGCCGCTCGACGCGCAACCCGTCATGGCGAGCAATCCGCCAAGTATCATTGCAAGCGCGGCACGTTTGCACCCCAGCATCCCGTCCCTCGCACCCATATCCGCTGATGCAACCTTAATACGTAAGCACTTGCTTGATTCGGATGACGAGTGGAAGGAACAAAATTACCAGTATGACCGGAAAAATGCAGAAACCCACCGGAAAGGTGATCTTCACTGGCAGGGCGTGAGCCATCGCCTCTGCACGCATCAGCCGTTTGTCGCGCATTTCGTCGCTGTAGACACGCAGCGCCGCGCTCAAAGAGGTGCCGAGCTCCTCGGATTGCTTTAGCAGGGAAGCAAGGCTGAACGCCTCCTCGATGTCGAGCCGTTGGGTCAAGGCGTCGAGAGCATCAGAGAGTGAACTGCCGGCCCGCAGTTCCAGACACACTAAATGCAAATTTGCTGCGAACTGTGGCGTTGTGGGCGCGATTTCGCGGCTAATCCTATCAATCGAAGGTTGCAGCGACAGACCCGATTCGACGCAAACCACCAAGAGATCCATGAAATCGGGAAAGCCGGAACGGTACTGGGCTTTCATTTTTTTCTGCCGATGCCGGAGATAAAAACTCGGTCCTATGAATCCCAGCGCCGACAGAATTGCCACCACGACCGTCACTCCGGTCGCAGATAAGCCCAACGGAACGAAGCCGATAACGGCCAGCACGAGAAACGGCAAGCCGAAACCGATGATGAGACGCGCGGCATGATAGGTGGGCACCGCAGTGGGCGAGAAGAAGCCTGCCTTCACCATCTCCTTACGAGCTTGCGAGTAACTCTCGGCATCGGTAGGCGCGAGGAACTTGCCAACTCGGGTCAACATATCGGACGCCCGTATGGCATCCTGCGGACGTAGCGAGCGTGGATTGTTCGGTCCGGTTGCGTCCGACGCATTGGCCCGCCGCTTGATATCGCCGCGCACCAACAGCGAGCGCATCAGCACGAGGCTGACGAAGAACACGCTGCCGAATACCAATGCGAGCAGCAGCAGCAGCGTAGCCGTCGGAGACGTCACAGCGACCAGGGATGCGAGTGGGGACCTCCAGCTCATGGTGATCAGTACTTAAAGTTGACGAGACGATAGATGATGCAAATCCCCATTGCCCAGATAAGGAAGGTAATGGTCGCGACTGGCGGTATGAGTGGGTCGTGTTTTATGTCGCCATAGAATCCGGGTGCCAAGAGATTGACGGCCAGAAAAACGAGCAGCGGGATAAGGCTAAGTGCGCCCGCCGACATCCGTCCTTCAGCGGACATGGCCTTTACCCTCCGGCGCAGCTTGAAGCGGTCACGGATCACGCGAGAGAGGTTCGAGAGCACTTCCGCTAAATTACCACCAGTCCGGGACTGGATCGAAATCGCCACGAGGACGAACGGAAGATCCTGCTGACCGACCCGCATGCACATGTTTTGCAACGCCGCCTCAAGGTCGAGGCCATAGGTCATCTCGTCCGCCACCATCCCAAACTCGGTGCCAATCGGGTCGGACAACTCTCGAGCGACCAAAGTCACGGCGACGGAGACAGGATGGCCAGCCCGCATGCTGCGGACCATGATATCGAGCGCCTCCGGCAACTGCTCAGAAAACTTCGCGCGGCGGCGTTTGCACTTGAATGCAAGAAACATCAACGGCATCGCCACACCGGCCAGCAGTCCAGACGGGACAGCAACAATTGGTGAGCGAAACACGAGGAACCCTGCGAGTGCACCAATGGCGATGCACGTGCACACCACGACAATAAAACTGATGCTCTGCGTCCCGACGCCCGACTGCACAAGCAACCGGTTCACCAGCACGAATGAGAAGGAAAACGAGCCGTCCTCAGTCAGGCCGCGATCACGACGCAGCTGAACGAGTACGTTTCCCTGGTTGGTATCCTCGCCAAGCAGTTGCAGTCGCTTGTTGATCGTGGTCCTGCTCGACCTGATCCGCCTCAGCGAAAGGCCGATGGTTTCGACGGCGAGCATGACCGCACCCGCCACACAAATATAGAGCAGCAGATTAGGCTGTTGGCTCCATTGGGCAATGAGGTCGAGCATGGCTACATTGCCCTCGAGGGATCAAACGTGTCAGAGGGTATGGTGATGCCAGCCAGCCTGATTTGATCCATGAACTTTGGGCGAGCGCCAGTGGCCCGGAACTCGCCATGTACGGCACCAGCGGAATCGGTACCGTGCAGGATGTACTCGAAGATCGGCTGCATCTGAATGACATCGCCTTCCATGCCGGTAATCTCGTTGACCGCTACGACGCGTCGGGTGCCGTCGCTCATGCGTTGCAGCTGGATGACGATGCGGATGGCCGAGGCGATCTGGCTGCGTGTGCTCTGTTGACCTAATCGAAAGCCGGACATGCCTATCATCTGTTCGAGACGACTCATTGCATCGCGTGGTGTATTGGCGTGAATGGTCGTCATCGAGCCTTCGTGCC
>VBAB01000590.1 GCA_005888525.1 Alphaproteobacteria bacterium | reverse complement strand
CCGCCAGCGTGAGCATGGCCAGCACGTTGAGGAGTGACTGCACGAAGGCCGACACGTAGGGAAAGAGCAGCGTCACCCGCATATGCGAGCGGGTACTAAGTGTGTAGGCGAATCCGAATGCGCACACGCCCGCCAACATATAACCGCCGATCTCATCGAGCCCCTTCAACGAGAAATCGAAGTACTTGCGACCCAAGATCTCGACGCACATTGCGACCGAGATCGCCATCAGGCCCCAGCCGGCGACGATTGCGCATAGCCGCGCAATCGAGCCGAACCATTTGAGTGGTGTTTGCATCGAGCCCACGC
>VBAB01000589.1 GCA_005888525.1 Alphaproteobacteria bacterium | reverse complement strand
GCTTGCCGACCGCGCACTCGCCGGTCCCCGTGGTGCAGTTGAGGCCCATCGTATCCTCGTCAACTATGGTCTTCCACCACTGGTCGGTCTGCCCCTTCACTGCGCCTTCCATGAACGCCTTAGTCTTGTCGTCGAGCTTCCCCCAGGTGGCGAGACTGACGATGGTGAACGAGATTGAGAAGCCGACCGGCAGAGTGAGCACGTGGCTCGTCACCTCGTGCCAGCCGGCCTTGTAGGCGGGCATGGTGCCGGTGATGCCGCAGTCGACAGTGCCGCGCTGCAAGGCGGGCACGACATCGCCGAAAGGAATTGTTACGCCCGTGGCGCCGAGCGCCTCGACCAGATCGCCCTGCGAGGTGCCCTGCACGCGGACCTTCTTGCCCTTGATATCTGCGAGACCCTTGATCGGCGAGTTGCAGTAGAACATCTGCGACGGCCAGGTGTAGTAGTTCAGCACGCGTGCGCCGTATTTCTTCTCGAAGGCCGCACCCAGGACCGGCGCGTAGGCGTCGACGGTCTTGCGGGCCATGTCGAACGTCTTGGCGACGCCGGCGATGTCGATGCCCTCGACGGTGGCGTCCTCGGCAATGTAGATCGGCAGCCCATGCGCGAAATCAAACAAGCCAAGCTTCACGAGCCTGACGATCTCCGTACCCTTGAGACCGAGTTCGCTCAAGGACTGGAGGTTTACGGTAATTTGCCCCTTTGAGGCCTCCGGTAGCGTCTTCGTCCAGAACGGCTGCTCGTTCTGTTGCCAGTTGGTGAGGTTGGACCAGGTGCCGACCACCTTGAAAGTCTGCTTTGGCAGATCTTGCGCGGTCGCAGCTCCCGCTCCCACTGTGATCACGCCCGCGAGCACCAGCGACCCGATTAGCCCGTTAGTCATTTGCACCTCCCATTGCGCTCATGTGTTGTCTTTCTGCAAGAGCGCCGCTGCACACTATCCAAGCGGTTCGCAGCTTGTCGAAAGGGAGAGGCACCCTCATTCCTAACTAGCACCTCTTCCACCCCAAGCACGGTGCGCTGCAGCATCCGTCGCCTTCGCGGCCGTCGCCGAATGAGCGTTTTGGGTCAATCACGTCGTTTGAGCGGCGTTACTGTTGGTCCGCTTAACCCCGACGCTGACCGTCGAAGCAGACGCACTACTATTCCGGCTCCGTGCCAGAAGGATCGGTGACCTTCCATCCAACGGCCGCGAATGAGTTCACGACCTAAACACGCTTGAGCTTCATGGTTCCAAAGCAGTAATCCGAATAATTGTACTCCCCGCCACCGGAGTCGCCCGTAAACTTGCCAGTGAAGTTGCCCGGCGGAACGTTGCGCCAGCCGACGGCAACATACCTGTACGTGAACTTGCCGTTCGAGCTCACCTTTCCTGGAGCCAGACCAGGAACAAATATCTGATCGTTCTGAATCGAGATCCGATAGTTCCAATTCTTCGCTCTGCACCTCTCGCCGCCAACCCCGACCACTTCCCATTCGCCGTCGAATGCGCCTTTTTGCTGGGCCGCCGCGTCAGCCTTCTTCTTGGCTGCAGCAGCATCGGCCAGCGCCTTCGCCTCCGCCTCCTGGCGTGCGCGGTCTTCGGCAGCCTTGCTCTCGGCCGCCAACCGCTCGTCTTGCTTGCGCCTGGCCTCGGCTAGCGCGCGCGCTTCGGTCGATGCCTGCTCATCTGCGCTACCGGCCGCCGCTGCATCGGCGCGTTGATGCGCCTCGGTCGCGGTCGCCGGCGAGCGCATGTACTGCAATCCGCCGTAACCGCCCGCCAACAGGGCCAGCGCCGTGGCGGCACTCGCGAGCCAGCGCCACGCGGCTGGGCCAAGGGCAGGGGGCGAGATGCGCCACCGAATAGCGAGCTTCTGGTAGAAGCTCTCCCCGAGCAGCATGGCTCGCAGCTGCGCCACGGACTGCGGTCGCTCCGACGGCATCACCTCGAGGCACGCGTCGATGGCGGCGAGGAACCGTGGCCTGTAGTCGCCGTTCGCGGCTTTCACTGCTGATGGCATGTGATCGTCGCCAACACGCAGCGTCGCCTCCTCCGGCGCCTGTCCCGTCACCGCGCGGTAGAGCGTCCCACCCAGGGCATAGAGATCGGACCATGGACCCTGCAGGCGGCTGTTGGAGGTGTATTGCTCGTGGGGCGAGTAGCCCGCTTTGATTACGCCGGTGAGAGCGCGGGTAGCTTCGGCTACCGCGCGCCGCGCCGCGCCGAAATCGAGCAACACGGGCGTGCCGTCAGCGCGCACGATGATATTGTCCGGCGCGATATCGCGGTGCAGGAAATTCTGGGCGTGCAATGTCTCCAGCGCATCGAGCAGCGGCACGACGATCGCGTCCAGCTCCTCTTGCGTCGGCGACCGGCCCAGGCTCGTGAGCCAAGTTGCGAAGCTGCGCCCCTGCTCGAAGCGCATGACCATGTAGGCTGTCGCGTTCGCCTCGAAAACACGTGCCACCCGCACGATGCTCGGATGCTCGAAGCGCGCCAGCGTGCGTGCCTCTTCCAGGAAGTTCGCGCGCCCCCATTCGAATACCGGTTTGTGCTTTTCCAATCTGGGCCGCACACGCATCGTGGCGTCGCGGTCACCGAACTCGACGGGATAGTATTCCTTGAGCGCGACGGTGGTGCCGAGACTGACGTCCTCGGCCTCATAGGTGATGCCGAAGCCGCCCGAGCCAACCACGCGCGCGATGCGGTAGTTGCCGTCGAGAACGGCGTTGGCTGGCAGAGCAAGGCGACCGTCCAAGACGCACCTCCGTCGGATCTGCGAGCCAGACAGTTACCATCCCCATTGCGTTCTGCTTGTTCCCACCGGAACATTCGGCACCAAAGACCGCTCCGCCGACAGCACGGCTCAGCGTAGTAGTGCTTCTGCTTCGATGGACTGCAGAATGAAATGCGCGCCCTAACCTTCGCGCGCGCTCATGCACGGTCGGCTGATCGTTGCCGTGATCGGCGAGATGCTGTCGGGTCAGGAGGGTCTGGGCACGGCCATCCTCCTGGCGGCGTCACTGACTGTGCGCTCGGGCGAGACCGCGGATCAGGCCCGGAACTCCTGCTTGTCCGTGCCGGAGTAGAGGGCCTTCACTTGCCGGCTGATGGAATCCGCGTGCGCTATCAGAGCTGCAGCGTCCAGGTCGCGCTTGGGGCGAGGCTCCGGATCGAAGTTGTTGTAGTGATCCACGCCTCTAACCAGCGTCGCCGCATCGCGCACCTTGAGTTGCCTTAGGGACGTGGGGATGTAGCGAATAGCCAAGCCTATGCGACGGTCGTTGGAGCGGTTGGGTTCCGAGCCGTGCACGAGCTTCACGTGATGCAGCGACATTTCGCCCGGCTCGAGGATGCAATCGACCGACAGCGCGGCATCGACCTCCACCGCAATCTCCTGACCGCGGGAGAGGAGATTGTCCTTGTGGAAGGTGTCGACGTGCTGGAGGTGATCCTGGGTCTGCGAGCCGGGGATGAACTTCATGCAGCCGCTCTCGAGGTTGGCCGGCGACAGCGCCACCCAGGCCGTCATCACGTCGTCCTTGCTGAGGCCCCAGTAGAACGCATCC
>VBAB01000588.1 GCA_005888525.1 Alphaproteobacteria bacterium | reverse complement strand
TCTCGCTCATCTTCGGCCTGATGCGCATCCCCAACCTGATGCACGGCTCCTTCTTCATGCTGGGCGCCTACTTCGGCGTCACGCTGCTCTGGCAGGGAGTGAACTTCTGGGCCGCCGCTCTGCTGAGCGCCGCGGCCATGGCGCTGATCGGCGGGCTGATCGAGCGTTTCCTGCTGCGGCGCCTGGCGGGCGGGCAGCTGCCGCAGGTGCTGCTGACGCTGGGCTTCTCGTTCATCATCGGCGATGTCTGCCTGATGCTATGGACCGGCGACCCCTGGCAGCCGGCGACGCCGGCCCACTTGCAGGGCGCCTTGCAAGTGGCGGGGCTGTTCTTTCCGCTCTACCGCCTCATCATCGTGGCGGTCGCCGTAGTCATCGCCGTTGGGCTCTGGCTGATGGTGGACTGGACCAGGCTCGGCGCCATGATCCGTGCCGGCGTCGACGATGCGCCCATCGCGCGCGTGGTGGGCATCAGGGTCTCGCAGCTCTTTACGCTGGTGTTCGCGCTCGGCGCGGCGCTCGCTGCCTTCGGCGGCGTGATGGCGGCACCTTATCTCTCGGTCTACCCGGGCCTCGACTTCGAGATGCTTCCCCTGGCGCTCATCGTCGTCATTCTCGGCGGTGTCGGTAGCCTACTCGGTGCACTGGTCGGCAGCTTCCTGATCGGCTTCCTCTACAATTTCGGCCAGGCGATGTTTCCCGATCTCGCCTACGTGATCCTGTTCCTGCCGATGCTGCTGATCCTCGTGCTGCGGCCGCAGGGCCTGTTCGGCAGGGTCGTATCATGAGCCCCAGCACGGTGCGGCGCGCATCGATTGCCGTCGCGCTCGCTTTGCTGCTCACGCTGCCGCTCTGGATCGGCAACAGCTACTACATCAACATCGCCAGCCAGATCCTGCTGTGGGCCGTGCTCGCGCTCGCGCTCAACGTGCTGGTGGGCTACGGGGGGCTCGTGTCGCTGGGGCATGCGGGCCTGTTCGCGGTCGCCGGGTACTCGGCGGCCCTGCTGCTCGACGCCGGCTACGGCCACCTCGCCGCCGATCTCGGGGCGATCGCCGTCACGCTCGCCGTCGCCGCGGTGTTCGCCGTGCTGGCACTTCGCGCAACCGGCATCGGCTTCCTGATGATCACGTTGGCGATCGGCCAGATCCTGTGGGGCATCGCCTATCGCTGGGCGAGCCTCACCAACGGCGACAACGGCATCAATGTGCCGACCCGGCCAGCGCCCTTCGGCCTGAGCCTGGCAAGCGCCGGCCCCTTCTATTACGCGACGCTGCTGACGTTCCTGCTCGCCGTCCTCGCCATGGCGATATTCGTGCGCTCACCGTTCGGGGCGAGTTTGCGCGGCACGCGCGACCAGGCCCGACGCATGACCGCGCTCGGCTACAACGTCTGGCTGATCCGATTCCTGGCCATCCTGTTCTCCAGCTTCTGGGCCGGCGTCGCCGGCATCCTGTTCCTCTACTACAACAAGTTCGTCAGCCCGCAGGTGGTGGCGTTGACGACCTCCGCCGAGGCGCTGCTGATGGTGATCTCGGGCGGCAGCGGCACGCTGCTCGGACCCATCGTCGGTGCGGCCATGGTCGTGGTCATGAAGAACGTGGTCAGCGCCTATATCGAGCGCTGGAACCTCGTGCTCGGCGTCATCTTCATTCTCATCATCAGCTTCATGCCCGAGGGGTTGGTCCCGGGGTCGGTGCGGTTGTGGCGGGCGGGGTGGCAGCGTATTCGGGGTCAGACCCCTCGCGCGCACCGTCACGCATTGCATTCGACGTTGGAGGCGAGGGGTCTGACCCCATCCGGCCAACCGGAGCGAGCCCCATGACCGCCCTCGCCGTCACTTCCCTGAGCAAGGCTTTCGGCGGCTTGCGTGTCACCGCAGGCGTCAATCTCCACATCGCGGTCGGCGAGCGGCGGTTGATCATCGGCCCCAACGGCGCCGGCAAGACCACGCTCTTCAACCTGATCACGGGGGAGATCGCACCCGACAGCGGTTCGATCGAACTCATGGGACGCGACATCACGCGCGCCGCGTGCCGCCGGCGTGCCCATCTCGGCATGGCGCGCACCTACCAGATCATCACGCTGTTCCCGCACGACACCATCCTGCGCAACGTGACGCTGGCGTTGCTGGGCCTCTCACCCCTGCGCTGGAACGCATTTCTCGACCTCGACCGGCAGCAACATCTCATGGACCGCGCGCGCGAGGCGCTGACCCGCGTCGGCCTGGAGGCCATCGCCGAGCGTCCCTTGGCGCAGACCTCCTACGGCGAGCGCCGGCGCGTGGAGATAGCCATGGCGTTGGCACAGAACCCGAAGGTGCTGCTGCTCGACGAGCCGTTCGCCGGCCTTTCCATCGACGAGCGACGCGATGTGCAGAAGCTGCTGGCCGCCATTCCCCGCGACGTGACCATCGTCATGATCGAGCACAACATGGACGTGGCGCTCGACTTCGCCGACCGCATTACGCTCCTGCATTTCGGCGAGGTCATCGTCGAGGGCACGCGCGGCGAGGTGGTCGCCGATCCGCGCACGCGGGAGGTCTACCTTGGCTCCTGAGGCCCTCGCACTCGTCGGCGTCGACGCCTACTACGGGGACAGCCACGTGCTGCAGGGCATATCGTTCGCGGTGGGCGAAGGCCGCGTGCTCGGTCTCATCGGCCGCAACGGCGCGGGCAAGTCCACCTGCATGAACGTGGCGGTCGGTCTGCTGCCGGCCCGCGCGGGCTCCGTCGAGGTGTTCGGCGTACCCGTGACGCGCCTGGCACCCGAGCAGATCGCCGCACAAGGCGTCGCGCTGGTGCCGCAGGGCCGGCGCGTCTTCCGCAGCCTCACCGTACGCGAGAACCTCATCGTTGCCGCGCGTACGCCCAAGGCGGCCAAGGCGTTCTGGACGGTGGAGACCGTGTTCGGCATGTTCCCCCGACTGCAGGAGCGGCGCGGCCAGCTGGCGAGCCTGCTCTCCGGCGGCGAGCAGCAGATGCTGGCCATCGGCCGCGCCCTGATGGCCAACCCGCGCGTGCTGCTGATGGACGAGCCGTCCGAGGGGCTCGCCCCGCAGATCATCGCCGACGTGGGGCGCACCATCGCCAGGCTCAAGGGCGAGGGGCTGTCGATCGTGCTGGTGGAGCAGAACATCAAGCTGACCCTGGAGCTCAAGATGGGGTCAGACCCTCAGGCTCCGTGCGAGAACCTGAAGAGGTCGCTTTTCAAGGGTCTGACCCCGTAACTCCCCCCTCACCAGTTCGGCCAAATGACTTACGGCCGCATCGTCGAGGTGTAATGGCATTGCGAGCTTGGAGTCAGCGGCCGTAAGTCATGGCCTCACGTCCTCTCCCCGGAGGGGAGAGGCGGAGCGTTTATGGTAGGAGGTAGTCGTGGCGCAGTGGAACAAGTACGACGCAACGGCGGCGCGCAGGCATGGGCGGCCGGGGCGTGAGGCGAGGCCCAAGAGCATCACCATCGACGTGCACTCGCACGTGGGCGTGCCGCGAGCCGCCGAGCTGGTGAGGCCGCATCTCGATCCGGCATGGAACCCGCTCGTTAGCTTCGCCAACGCCGAGACCAAGGCCCTCAACCAGAAGCAGGAGGCCGACATCGGCGCGCGCGCGGGCCTGGAGCAGCGCCTGGCCGACCTCGACGCCATGGGCGTCGATATGCAGGTCATCAAGCCGCCGCCACCGCAGTGCTACTATGCCGTGCCGGTGGATATAGCCGTGCAGGCCGCGAGAATCGTCAACGACGGCATCGCCGAGTTCGTCGCCCGCAAGCCGGATAGGCTCAAAGGCTTTGGCACCGTACCGATGCCGGACGGCAACGAGGCCGCCAAGGAGCTGGAGCGGTGCGTCGGCAAGCTCGGCTTCAAGGGCGTGCAGGTGCTGACCAACGTCAACGGCAAGGAGCTGTCCGACCCCGCCTTCGCGCCGTTCTGGAAGAAGGCCGAGGAGCTGGGCGTCCTCGTCGTCATCCACCCCAACGGCTTCACCGAAGCCTCGCGCCTCTCCCGCTTCTACTTCAACAACGTCATCGGCAACCCGCTCGAGACGACCATTGCCCTGCACTACCTGATCTTCGACGGCGTGCTGGAGCGGCATCCGAACCTGAAGATCCTGGCCGTGCACGGCGGCGGCTATCTGGCGAGCTATTCGGGCCGCATCGATCATGCCTGGGGCGCGCGCTCGGACTCGCACGGCGCCCTGCCAAATCCGCCGACCAGCTATTTGAAGAAGGTCTACTTCGACACCGTGGTGTTCACCCCCCACCAGCTGCAGGAGCTCGTGCGCCTCTACGGCGCCGACAAGATCCTGATGGGCACCGACTACCCCTTCGACATGGCCGACTTCGACCCTGTGGGGCACGTGTGCGGCGCCGGTCTGGATGAGGCCACCGTCGCTGCCGTCTGCGGCGGCAACGTCAAGAGATTGCTGGGGTTGGGATAGGTTGTCATACCGGGGCTTGTCCCCGGTATCCAGCTATCCATTGGCGCCGAAGCTTGCGGCACGATGGAT
>VBAB01000587.1 GCA_005888525.1 Alphaproteobacteria bacterium | reverse complement strand
GTCATGTCGGCGGGCTTCTCCTTCAGTGCCGTGTTGATGATTTTCGCGTAGATGCCGGCAAGCTTGTCGGCGTCCTCGCCGCGGGCGCGCGCTTCCGCCAGCTGCTCCTTGGAGCACAGATAGGCCCACACCGTGTCGTCGAGCTGCAGGTAGCGGCAGCCCGCGGCGTAGAAGGCCTTGATGGCTTTGCCGTAGAGCTTGGCGAGGTCGTCGAAATAGGCGCCCATGTCGGGATAGGCCTGCTTGCTGATGGCGTTGCGCCCGCCGCGGAAATGCATCACCGCCGGCGAGGGGATGGTCATCTTCGGCGCGAGCTTGGTGTTGGCCGCCACGAACTTGAAATGCTCGAGCATGGGATGGTCGGCAGGGAAATCCAGCTTAGCCGTAACCTTGAGGCTCTCCGGCTTGGTCTGGATGCCGTGGAACTGGATGCCGTGATCGAGCACGACGCGCTCGCAGCCCGTGAGGTGCCAGAAGAAGTCGAAGTGCCACCAGGAGCGGCGGAACTCGCCGTCGGTGGCGAGCTGCAGGCCGACCTCCTCCTGCTTCTTGATGATCTTCCTGATCTCCTCGTCCTCTACGCTCTTCAGCTGGGCCGGCGTGATGGCGCCCTTCTCGCGCTTGGCGCGGGCATCCTTGAGGGGGGCGGTGCGGAGCAGGCTGCCCACCATGTCGGCACGGAAGGGAGGCGTGGTCGTTTGCATCGCGTGTACTCCTCTTGATTCAATGGTCGTTCGCATCAGTGCGGCAGCGGCGACGACAGACCGCCCTTTTTCTGCTCGGCGACGCCGAGATGGGTCTCCAGCACCTCGGGGTCGGCGGCGAGTGCGGCGCTATCGCCCGAATATACGATGCGGCCGCGATCGAGAATGATCGCCCGGTCGGTAAAGCTCAAGATCTTGTGCGCCTTCTGCTCGACGATGATCGCCGACAATCCTTCCTTGCGGATGACGTTGCCGAGCACGCCGAGCAGCTCCTCGACGATGATCGGCGCCAGACCCTCTAGCGGCTCGTCGAGCAGCAGCAATGCGGGGTTGGTCATGAGCGTGCGCGCCACCGCCAGCATCTGCTGCTCGCCGCCCGAAAGCTGGTTGCCCATGTTAGCACGCCGCTCGGCCAGGCGGGGGAACAGGCCATAGACGGCTTGCAGGTCCCAACGCCCCGGCCGCGATGCCACCGTCAGGTTCTCCTCCACCGTCAGGGACGGGAAGATCTCACGCTCCTGGGCGACCCAGCCCAGACCCGCGCGGGCCCGACGGTGGGGCTGCATGCCAGTGATGTCCTTCCCGCGCCACAACACCTGGCCCCGGCTCACCTCGGTGTAGCCCATGATGCTGAGCAGCAGCGTGGAGCTGAGCAGCAGCGTGGACTTGCCGACGCCGTTGCGACCGAGCACTGCGAGGCTGCCGTGCTCCGGCACATCGAGCGAGATGTCGTCGAGGACCACCGCGTCGCCGTAGCCGGCGCGCATCTGCCTGACGGAGAGCAGGCCCTCACTCATGGCGCATCCCCGCCGAGATAAACCTCGCGCACGCGCGCATCGCCGGCGATCTCCTGCGGCGTGCCTTCGACCAGGATACGCCCGCCCACCATGACGATGATGCGGCTGGCGAAGCGGAACACGAGGTCCATGTCGTGCTCGATGAAAAGCACGGTGATGTCCTGCGAAAGACCGGCAATGGCCGCGAACAGCTCGGCGCTCTCCTCGCGCGGCACGCCGGCTGCCGGCTCGTCGAGCAGCAATACCTTCGGCCGTGTCGCCAGCGCCAGCGCGATCTCGAGCAGCCGCTGCTGGCCATAGGCCAGCTCGCGCGTCAGACGGTAGCAATCCGCAGCCAGCATGAGCGAAGCGAGAATGCCATAGGCCTCCTCCACGGCGTCGGCGTGAGCTCGCAGCGGCTTCCACCACTCGCCGGCCACCCCGCGCCGTTCGCACACGGCGAGGGTCACCGCCTCCAGCGCGTTGAGGTGCGGAAACAAGGCGTTGATCTGGAACGTGCGCACCAGGCCGCGCTTGACGCGCGCGTCGGGCTTGAAGGCGGTGATGTCGGCATCGCCGAGCAGGATCTTGCCGGCGTCGGGACGCAACATACCGGTGATCAGGTTGATGAGCGTGGTCTTGCCGGCGCCATTGGGTCCGATCAGGGCATAGCGCACGCCGTGGGGGATGACTAGGTTGATGTCGCTGGCCACAACCAGCGAGCCGAAGCGTTTGTCCAAGCCCTGCGTGGACAGCGCGGCGATGCTCACGACGCCTTGCCCCGCCAGGAAGCAGTGAGCGCCGCCAGGCCGCCCAGAATGCCGTTGGGCAGCAGCATCACCACGGTGACGAGCAGCGCGCCGATCCAGAAGTACCAGTACTGCGGCGCGATCCCCGAGAATTGGTCGCGCGCGACCATGAATATGATGGCGCCCACGAGGCCGCCATAGAGCCGGCCGGCGCCACCGAGAACCAGGATGATCACAACCTCGGCGGAGCGCTGAAAATCGAGGACGCCGAGCGAGACCGTGCTGGTGGTCTGCGCGAGCACGGTGCCGGCGATGCCGGCGACGATGGCCGAGATCGTATAGATCGTGCGGATATGCGAGCGGCTCGGCGCCCCGATGGCCGGCATGCGCATGGGGTTCTCGCGTATGCCGGTGAGCGCCAGGCCGAACGGCGAGTTGATCAGCCGCCGCGCCACCAGGAACACCAGGAACAGAACCGTCAAGGAATAGGCGTAGGCGGTGTAGCCCCAAAGATCGAAGCGCAAGCGGCCGAGGATGGGCCCGATGCGGATGCCTTGCAGCCCGTCGGAGCCGCCGGTGAGCCACTCCGCGCTGTTGGCCGCCTCGAGTAGGAGGAACCCCAGGCCCATGGTGATCATGATCAAGGTCAGGTGCCGGAAGCGGGCGATGATGAAGCTCGAGGCATATCCGGCAAGACCCGCCACTGCGGGCCCCACCAGCAAGCCGATGAGCGGCTCGCCATAGCCGTACTTGGAAATGATGCCGGCCGTGTAGGCGCCGAGCCCGAAGAAGGCGGCATGGCCCAGCGAGACGATGCCCGCATAGCCGAGGATCAGGTCGAGCGAGAGCGCGAAGAGGGCGGTGATGGCGATCTGGCTGGCGAGAACGAGATGATTCGGGAACAACAGGAACGGCAGCAACGTGGAGGCCCAGAACGCGTATTCGATCGGGTGCCAGCGCGTGCCCATCGCCTACCGTCTCCCGAACAGACCCGCGGGGCGCCACATCAGCAGGACCACCATCGTCAGGTATATGAGAAACGCACCGACCTCCGGAACATAATACTTCCCGGCAATATCGGTGATGCCGAGCAGAACGGCAGCGGCAAAGGACCCGCCGATGGAGCCGAGCCCTCCCACGGCAACCACGATCAGGACGTAGACGAGGTACGTGAATGCGAATGCGGGGTCCAGGCCGACGATCTCGATGGCGAGCGCACCGCCGAGGCCGGCCAGTCCGCTCCCGAGCGCAAAGGTGATCGCGAATGCGACGTCGACATTGATGCCGAGACCGCGCGCCATGCGCTGGTTGTCGACGGCGGCGCGCACCTGGGCACCGAAGCGCGTGTACTCGAGCGTGAGGGCGAGGAGGAGCGTGATCGAGAGGCCGATGCCGACGAGAAATAGCCGGTAGGCACCGAAGGTGACGCCCATGAAAGTCGTCGAGCCGCGCAGATAGGAAGGCGTCTGGATGGGCTGCCCACCGACATGAAAGTGAGCCCGATCGTCAGGAGCACCTGATCGAGCTCGGTGGCGCGGTAAAGCCGCCGGTAGAGTGTACGCTCGAAGGCGACGCTCACCACCGCCGCCGCCAGGAATGCCAGCGGCAGCGTTGCCAGGAACGGCCAGCCGTAGACGTTCACCAGCGTCACGGTGACGTAGCCGCCGAGCATGGCAAATGCGCAGTGCGCCAGGTTGACGAAGTTCATCATCCCCAGCGTCACCGACAGCCCGACGGACAGCAGGAAGAGGAGCATCCCGTAGGCGAGCCCATCGAACAGGACGCCGAAGATGGGCCCGAGCGCCACGGACTGCTCCCAACCGCTCGCGAGTGAAACGGTCGCCTACTTCTTTCCCGCCGAGCCGGGGTCCTTGACCTTCTCCACCTTGTCGAACACGACGTTGCGCAGGCCGTCACCGACCTTCTTCACCTGCCGGATATAGATGTTCTGCACGATGTCGCGGGTGTCGGGATCGATCTGGATGGGCCCGCGCGCGCTGTCGAAGCTCAGCCCTCGTGCCGCGGCAACCAGGCTGTCGCCGTCGGTCCTGCCGCCGGTCTTTTTCAGAGCCTCGTAGATGACATGCATGCCGTCGTAGGCGTCTACCGCACCGAAATCGGGGTTGCGCTTGAATTCGGCGTTGTAGGCCGTCACGAACTCTTTGTTCAGCTTGGAGTCGTCGTTGTAGTCGTAGTGCCACACCGAGATGATGCCGACTCCCGCATCGCCCACGTTCTTGGCAAAGCTCTCGTCGAAGGCATCGCCTGTGCCGATGATCTTGATCTTGCCGGCGTCGACGCCGCGTTCCGCGAAAGCCTTGCCCAGAGCTGCCGGCTGCGCGCCGGCGGGGACGAAAATGAAGGTCGATTCCGGATTGAGGTCCTTGGCGCGCTGCACGAAGGCCGAGAAATCTGGGTTGGCCAACGGCATGCGCACCGACCCCACGATCTCGCCGCCCGCTGCCTTGAAGGCCTCGTGGAACGAGATTTCCGCGTCCTTGCCCGGCGCGAAATCCGACACCATCGTATAGGCCTTGCGGATGCCGCTCTTGTAGGCCCAGGCGCCGGCGGTCGAACCGACCGAGGGCAGCGTCATGGAGGTGCGCACCGAATAGGGCGACATGGTGATGATCACCGTGGTCGCCGCGTTCATGATCACCATGAACTTCTTGGCTTCGGCAGAGACCTTGGAGACGGCAATGGCGTTGGGCGAGAGCGTGAAGCCGGCGAGGATATCGACGTTGTCGCGGGTAATCAGCTCTTGCGCGAGGCGGGTGGCGACGTCGGGTGCCACGCCACCGGTATCCTTGCGGATGAATTCGATCTTCTTGCCGGCGACGCTATCGCCCTTCTGCTTCACATAGAGCTTGATGCCGTTGTCCATCTGCGTCGCCAGGTCGGCGAACTGCCCCGAATACGGCATGATGACGCCGATCTTGATGGTGTCCTGGGCCAATGCGGGCGCGGGCGCGGCCAGCAGCGCGAGCGCCGCGGCGCCCTTGAGAAATGTGCGTTTGTCCATGAGTCTCCTCCTTCACAAGTGCGGCTCGATCTAATCGCTCTTCTGCGCCAAAGGCAGGAGTGGGCCCGTCTGCCAGTGGGACGACTTCTACGACCGGCCGCCACGGAATATTGCACGCAATCGATGGAATGCCAAACTGTCTCGGAGCCCCGCAACGCCCTGCCTCAAGCCCGATCGAAGCCCGCGCGCACCTCCGGCGGAATCGGCGCCGAGCGCATCCGGTTGTTGTCGTTGGCGTCGCGCGTGGTCCACACCCGCGTCTCGAAGCCTTCCAGCGCCAGCACGTCGCCCTTCATGACGCGGTGGTGCATGAAAAAGCTCGAGCGGCGGAACTCGCTGACCCGCGTCTCGATCTCGATGTCGTCGCCGTACTGGGAAGCCACCTTGAAGGTCGCCCGCGCCTCCAGCAGCGCCAGGCCGGCGCCGTGGTATTTCTCCAGCATGCGGATCTTGGTCATGCCCGTCGCCTTCTCGAACAGCAGGATCGAGCACGCGTCGAACCATTCGAAATAGCGCGGGTAGAAGACGATGCCGGCAGGGTCGCAATCCCCCCACTGGACGCGGATCACTCTGGTGTTGGTCAGCATGCGGCTCACTCACCCCAGCCGAATTGTTTCACGTGAAACTATCCCCGCCATTAACTCTGCGCCCCGCTATCCCCGCCGCCGACGCTGCCGCCAATACCGCCGGGATTCATGCCGCCATTTGCCGCCGGCCGCGGCTTCAGCGGCATTTGGCACGCCGCCGATGCGCCAGGCGTCCTGGCAACTGATGATCTGTGCGCGGCGCCGCGCGTCCGTCCATGATCCGCTCCCGATCACCGCCCCTTGGTAGCAAACGCACCCCGTTTGGCAATGGTCGATGGCGTCGCTGCCGGAGCAACATCCCCCTGAGCAGAAGGCTCCGGTCACTTCACGGGATGAGATTCTGCCGCAAGGCCTCGGCCACGGCATGGGCGCGGTTGCGCACGCCAAGCTTGATCTGGACCTTCTTCAGGTGACTGCGGACCGTCTCTTCACCGATCTGCAGTGCCTTCGCCACTTCGCGGTGTCGGGCCCCGGTGGAGATCAAACGCAAGACGGCGATTTCGCGAGGCGTCAACCGAGCAGGCCCCTCCGTACGCGCGAAATCCGGGCGGGTCAGTTGCTCCAGACGCAATGCCGAGAAGGTCGCCGCGGCGAAGACCATGTTGCGTGTTTGTCGTTCAAGCACCTTGGAAAGATCTTTGCGTGACCAGAATACTACGACCCACCGGCCGGCGACGGGACAA
>VBAB01000586.1 GCA_005888525.1 Alphaproteobacteria bacterium | reverse complement strand
AGGCCAAGGGCCCAGAATACTACTCCGCTTGGCGCCCATGCGATGACAGCGTTGATGTCGGTGAATGTGGCGCCAAGCAACAACGCGAGTTCTCCACCGCGGGATTCGCCCCACACCGCCAGAAAACGATCGCCCAACCACGGCTGCGTCCGCATCCAGCGGATAGCATTCCCGAAATATTCAAGCGGAATATTGACAAGGCCGCGCGGTAGCCCCTCCATGCCGAAATAGCCCAGGTTCAGCGCCGCATAGCCGTGCGATGCGAGGATCGCGCCGCGGTATTCATCGATTCCTCCGTCGCCGCCATTCAGAACGATGACGGCCGGATGCGGGCCGCTGTTCGCAGGGAGGAAAAGCGTCCCCACGATGCCCTCCGTGCGGATTGGATGTCGCGTGACGCCCGGGCCCGCCACATGCCGCGCAAGCGTCAATTCAGCGCGTATTCCATCAGGACTCATCGCCACGAGCTCAACGAGCTTGGGCTGCATGATGGAGCCGGGAGGAGGCGACTTGCTCTGCCCCGGCAATAGTTCGGCCGACCATATGAGCCCCATCGCAGACACATCGTCGTAAGTCCCTGATATCGGGGCCTGCCGCGCGACATGGACACGACCATCATCGTCGCTCGTGAAGGTCGCACGGCCCTGCCAGCGCGACATGTTGGGATACGTCTGGGTCGCCGTGATCGTTATGGGCTGTCGCGCAGGAAAGCCGCGAAGTTCGATGGCAACCGCTGCATCGAACAAAGGGGCCGGTCGATCAACGACGATCAGAGGGGATGATGCCATTGCAGAGCGAATCCCGGGACTGCCCAGCGCCGCGGTAAGTGCCGCAATCCCGGCTCCAAAGGATCGCCTGGTGCGTTGAATTCCTCCCAATAGCATCGGGCGTTTCGAGCCTGCAAGCCTGGATACTTCCGAGACTATTCCAGCAAATCTTCATCGTCAGGAACCGACCGCTCTGGGTGATCTTCGCTCGGTCTGAGGCCACTTGGCGACCGGCAATGTAACACCGTTCGCTGACGCGCCCAGCCGGCCCCCCGGTACGGGGCAAGAGTGCCAACTACTGATCTCACTCCTAACGCTTGATTGGTTTGTGGGCCTCAGCGTCCTCATCGATAGGGACGTTCGCGCTATGCGCGATGTCTAGGCCTTTACCTCGGGAGGCCAGACACCATGGCAGAACCTCTTCACATTCTATGAACGACGCCTAGGAGGTATCTGATGTCAGACTCCCGCTGATAATCCAGTGCGCAGGCGCTCGAAAATCATCTCAACAACAGCGACCGCAGCCGTTGCGGCGTCGCGGTCTTTCATGTCGGTGAGGTGGGCGTTGGCCCGGAGGAGCGCGAGCTCCTGCACTTCGTCGAGCCACTCACCGACTTGGTTACCGTTCTTTTCCGCAAGAGCCTTCAAGGCCTCCTCGAGGGCCATCCGGAGCGAGACGATTGTGCAACCGAGCGCTGCCGGATGGGTGCCGGGATTATTGTGCATTGCGCTACCTCGCTAAGCCGACAGACAAGCGTATGAGAAAAGACCGGTCGCGTGCAAATGCGCTTAGCATAGAGTTGGGGTAGGGGTACGATGTTGGGGTAGAGGTAGGATGGATGAGGGGTGGCACTCAAAGGTTGGAGTAGTGCCGTGGCCGAAGCTAACAATCCCGCGCTGCCAAAGATGCGCGATTGGCCGATGTTTCGTACGCCGGCCGGGAAGCGGCGCAAGCCGGCTGTGGTTGATGGGCGAGCGCCGCCACACATATCAGAGCTGATCATGGCGCTCGTGCCGGGCGGTCCCTCTGAAAAACTCTGGTGGCTCCGCCAGCAAATCGCCGCAGGCAGACTCGAGGGCGATGATCCGGAGGAGATCGCCCAGGCCGAAGCATTGCTCGTGATGCT
>VBAB01000028.1 GCA_005888525.1 Alphaproteobacteria bacterium | reverse complement strand
CGCCTGCAGCGCCGCCTGATGGCGCAGCAGAACCGCTCGTGGGAGTTCGATCTCGAAGAAGGCATGCTCGATCCCGCACGCTTGTCGCGGGTGATCATCGATCCGCAGCAACCGCTGTCGTTCAAGCGCGAACGCGACATGGATTTCCGCGACACGGTCGTGACGCTGCTTCTCGACAATTCCGGCTCGATGCGCGGGCGCCCGATCACGGTTGCCGCGACATGCGCGGACATTTTGGCGCGCACGCTCGAGCGTTGCGGGGTAAAGGTCGAAATACTCGGCTTCACGACGCGGGCTTGGAAAGGCGGGCAGTCGCGCGAGGCGTGGTTGCAGGCTGGCAAACCCGCCGCGCCGGGACGGCTCAACGATCTCCGGCACATCATCTACAAATCGGCGGATGCGCCGTGGCGCCGCGCGCGCAAGAATCTCGGCCTGATGATGCGCGAAGGCCTGCTCAAGGAAAACATCGACGGCGAGGCGCTCGACTGGGCGCATAAGCGCCTACTCGGCCGCTCCGAGCAGCGCCGCATCCTGATGATGATTTCCGACGGCGCGCCGGTCGACGATTCGACGCTGTCGGTCAATCCCGGCAACTATCTCGAGCGGCACCTGCGCTGGGTGATCGAGGAGATCGAGACGCGCTCGCCGGTCGAGCTGATCGCGATCGGCATCGGCCACGACGTGACGCGCTACTACCGCCGCGCCGTCACCATCACCGATCCCTCCGAGCTCGCCGGCGCCATGACCGACAAGCTGGTGGAGCTGTTCGAGGAGGGCGCGCCAGCCCCGCCGCCGCGCATGCCGGCGCAATCGGGACGCCGCAAGCTGCAGTGAGATCATGGCCGGTTCGGCCGAAGTCCTGGCTCGTCGCCTTTCGTGTCGTTGCGGAGGACGCTCCCGTGTGTGTTCGGCTGCGCGGCAGTGGAACAAGGAATTGCTCGCTTCTTGGAATGCCGGCTGCCCGCTAAACTCGTTGACGAATCATTCAAGTTAGAGAACCAAAAAAGTGGCGCTGCGTCTTCTGCGCTCTGCTGCGGGGACGGCCATGCGCCCAACACGTCATACAATGCTTGCTACATGCATTCTCACGACGTTCTGGCCGGCCATCGCGGAATGCGAGCCCGAGAGCTTGTGGAACCACAACGGCTCCGTGATGGCTCTGCATGCCGTCGGGGCCGAGCGCGTGATCCGCTACCAAGAGCCGCGCATCGGCATGCGGCAAGAAGGTGTCGTGTCGGGCACCGTGCGCTTCAAGGGCACCAAGTCCGAAAATACCTACTCGGGCACGGCCTTCGTATTCTCACGCCGCTGCGGCGCCCATCCTTATCAGGTGACCGGAACCATCTCCGCGGATGAGCGCCAAATCGCGATTTCCGGCACCGCTCCTGCCGGTTTTGACGCCGCCTGCAGACCGGTTGTCTACCGCAAGGAGGTCGCGCACTTCAGCTTTCTGCGTTCAATCGAGCCATCGCCGCCCGTCGATCGTGATCAAGGTGCCGCCGACACCGCTGCGGCTGAGCGCACGCGACTGGAAGAGGCACGAACGGCGCAGGAACGTGAAGAGCAGCGGCTGCGTAGCCTGCGCGAGCAGCAGGAACGCGAAGCCATGGACCTGCGAGAGCAACAGGAGCGCGCCGAGCGCGTTCGCCGCGACGGCGAGCGAGAAGCGCGGCGGACCGAGGAGGTGCGCACTTTCTCAAATCAACGCGATGGGTGCCGGAAATACAATGTCGAGGCTTGCGATATCGCCCTGAATTCTCCGCATGCCAGCCAGCAAGATCTTGCCGATATGCGAAATTGGCGCGATGTCGCCGCAAAGCTCCGAGCGGATTTCGACGGTTGCAGGACCGGCTCGGCTACTGCGTGCGACAGAGCGTTGGCGTCCCCGGCCGTGGCGGAAGAGCAACGTCCCCTGCTCAACGAATGGCGCAGCGCCGCCTCACCATTCAACCGGGCAATGGCGCACGCGGGAACGGTTGCGAGGACCGCGATCGATGGCGTCAACGTCATTCGCAGTCTGCCGGCCTTTGCGCAAGTCACAGGCGGCCTGGCAGCCGTCCTCGCTCTCGCGCTCGCTGCGATGGCTTTGCGAAGGCGGCATCCATCTTCGAGCGCCGGACCTCACGCCGCGGCGCCATCAGCCGCTCGTGACACTCCCGCTGCGATCGAAGCGCTCGAGCTCGCCCACGCCTACGTCGATGAAGTACGCGAGGCGGATACGCCGACACTCGAAGACCACGAGCTCCGCAATCACCATCTCGACCTGCTCGCGCTCGCATCGAAGCAACTCGATGCTGCGCAAAAACTCGACCCGAATGCAGTTCTCGAGGGACAGGATAAAAGCGGAATTGCCTACCGTTTCAGCATCGACGAGCTGAGAGCCGACGCGCTTCTGCTCGAAGGCATCACCCATCATACCCATGACCTCAAACGCGCAATTCCTCCCCTCCGTGAAGCAACGACGCTCAACCCCAACCGCGCCTATGCGTTCTACGTCCTCGGCCTTACGTATGCAGCCAACATGGACAAGTCGGGGGCCGTTGCAGCGCTACGGCGTGCCGTTGTCCTCAATCCGCAAAATCTCTCATATCGCAAGGAGCTCAATCGGGCTCAGAGTCTTTCGGCCCGCGAGATCGCGGCTCATAAAGCCACCCGCTTCGCCAAGTGGATTCTCGACAGCAGCACCAGAGCCTGGAACAGCTTCGCGGCAAGTTGGAACATCGTTAGGGTCCCGCGGCTCGTCTTCCAGGCCATTTACCGTGGGGTTTTCCGATTGTAGGGCTTCCCGCGGTTGCGCCGAAGGGCACAGCTGTTGGCGCGCCGGTACAAACCTGCTTAGGTCCGGTCAGTGCCGTAGGCGTTTGCCACGGCGTGCTGGAGCGAGCGCGATCCATCATGGCTGACGCGAGCCGGTTGACCCGTCCCGACCGCCGGGCAGTGCTGGGCGGGCTGCTGGTCGGGGCGACCGCTGCGTCGGCGCCGGTCACTTGGGCCAGGGCCGAGGAGAAGGAGCCGCCACCACCATACAGCATCGAGATCGATGCCCGGCCGATCGCGCATTTCGAGCGCAACCGACCGGAGGTGAAGCGGTTTGGCGCGCTCGAGTTCCGCGGCGGCATGGTTCTGACCTCCCCTTCGGACGACTTCGGCGGCTGGTCGGCGCTGGTCATGGACCCGGCAGGAAAGAGCATGCTTGCCATATCCGACGTCGGCGGCTGGCTCAGCGCCGATCTCGACTACGACGGCAGCCGGCCGAGCGGCCTGACGAACGCGCGGCTCGGCCCGCTGCTCGGCACCGATGGCCGCCCGCTCGCGCGCAAGGTCGAGCAGGATGCGGAATCGGCGGTGCTGGAAAACGGCACGTTGCAGAACGGGTCGCTGCTGATCGGTTTCGAGCGCCACCACCGCATCGACCGCTATCAGATCCGCGACGGCGCGGTGCAGGCCCCGACGGGCACCTTGAAGCTCCCCGCCGAGGCCAAGCGCATGCCGGCCAATCAGGGCATCGAGGCCCTGGCCATCCTCAGGGGCGGCCCCTACAAGGGCTCGGTCGTGGCCATTGCCGAGCGCTACACGCGCGGGAGCGGCTATCACACAGGCTGGATCTGGGTCGGCAGCGGCGAGGCGGAGCGCTTCCAGCTGCAGGACATCGACGGCTTCAACATCACCGACGCCGCAGCCCTGCCGGACGGCAGCTTGCTCGTGCTCGAGCGCTACTTCCGCTGGACCGAGGGCGTCAAGATGCGCCTGCGCCATATCCCGGCAAGCGAGATCGCGCCCGGCGCACGCATCACCGGCCGCACGCTCATCCAGGCCGACTCGAACTACGACATCGACAACATGGAGGGCTTAGCCGTGCACGGCGGCGCCGCCGGCGAGACCGTCCTGTCGATGATTTCCGACGACAATTTCAACCACCTCATGCAGCGCACGGTGTTCCTGCAGTTCACGCTGCACGATGTGGACTAGAAAGCGCCTCGCTTCTCGAGAACCTGAGATGGCCGCGAGCGACCGCACCATTCGCATCCGTCACGAGCTAAAGCCCGGCGACCTCGGCATGGTCGTGCATCTGCACGGGGTGATCTACGCGCGCGAGTACGGCCTCGACACGAGCTTCGAGCCCTATGTGGCCAAGCCCCTGGTCGACTGCGTGCTCGACGGCACGGGACGCGTGTGGATCGCGGAGGACGCCGATCGCATCGTCGGATCGATCGCCATGGTCGACGCCGGCGAAGGGATCGGGCAGCTGCGCTGGTTCCTGCTCGTCCCGGAGGTGCGCGGCATCGGGCTCGGCCGTCGCCTCCTCGAGGCGGCACTGGCCTATGGCCGGGAGCGCGGCTTCTTGCGCATCTTCCTGTGGACCTTCGCCGATCTAGAGGGCGCGCGGCGGCTCTACGAACGCGCGGGCTTCAGGGTCACCGAGACCAAGACCGGTCTGATCTGGGGCGCCGAGCGCACGGAGGTGCGCATGGAGATGGAACTCGGTGCGGCTGGAGGCAGGTAGGTTGGGTCAAGCGAAGCGCAGACCCAACACCGGCGGCAGCCTCGACTTGTGTTGGGTCAGCGCTGACGCTTCACCCAACCTACAAAGCGCAAAGCTACGAGCGCGCTACGAAATTACGCCGCGATCTGCTCGCTCTGGGCTTTGCGGACCTCGCGCTTGAGCTTCTGGCAGCGCTGGGACAGCTCCTCGTCGCTGGCCTTCATCAGGAAGGCGTCGAGCCCGCCGCGCCGCTCCACCGTCTTCAGCGCATGTGCGCTGATGCGCAGCCGCACCTTGCGCTGCAGCGTGTCGGAGATCAGCGTCACCTGGCACAGGTTGGGGCGGAAGGTGCGCTTGGTCTTGTTCTCGGCATGGCTGCGTATCTGGCCGGCCATGGGCAGCTTGCCCGTCAACTCGCATCGCCGTGTCATGGAAAAGCTCCTTTGGCCGGCCGTCGCGAAAATCCTCGGGCATATCGGCGCTCGCGGGCCGTTCTATACGAGGCGAGCCGGACGTCAAGGCTCCATGCCGTCCCCGCGTGTCAATTCGGGCCAGCCATGACCGAATTTTTTACCCCTTCAGCGCTATGGTGGCCGAGACACACAATTGACGCAAAACCAGATAGCTTTGGCTCGCGGGGAACTGTTGTTGCGTCTGCGTGGGGGAGTGAGGCAGCGTCATGACGTTGAAGTGTGCGTTCGTTGCCCGGGGTAGCAGCTGCCTTCTGGCCGGATTGGCGTCGCTGGCGGGACTGGTTGCGGGATCTGGGGTGCGAGTTGCAGCCGAAAGCTGGACTGCCAATGTACGCGCCCTCTACGAGATCAATTTCAACGGCTTTACCGTCGGCTCCTTCGAATTCCAATCGCAGGCGGAGAGCCAGAGCTACACGCTCACCGGCAATGCGCACCTCTCGGTGCTGCTCGGCGCCTTCAGCTGGGCGGGCTCGACCCGCAGCTTCGGCATGATCGTCAACCAGGCGCCCAAGCCGGCCTCCTTCTCGTTCGATTTCAAGAGCAACCTGCGGGCCGGCTCGACCAAGATCGGCTTCTCCGACGACGCCGTCACCAACATCATGAACGTGCCGCCGATGGTCACGAGTGCGCCCATCATTCCCCTGCGCGAACACCATTTGAAGGGCGTCGTCGATCCGCTGAGTGCCATCATGATGCTCTCGCGAAACACCGCCGCGGATCCGTGCGACCGTCGCATTGCCATCTTCGACGGCAAGGAGCGCTTCGATCTGCTGTTCAGCCGCAAGGGTCAGATGCGGGTCACCGAGCAGGCTCCGAGCGGCCAGCCCGGCGTCGCCCATGTCTGCCGCGTGAGATACTTGCCGATTGCCGGCCACAAGATCGACGGCGACACGAAATTCATGGCCGCCAACGACGCAATCGAGGTGGCGCTGCGGCCGGTCCCGAGCGCCAACGTGTTCGTGCCCTATCAGATCAGCATCCCGACCATGGCCGGATCGGCCACCATCGTCTCCAAGCGCGTGGAGATCGTGTCCCCCGGCAAGCCGCAGATCGCTATGCTGTACTGAGATGGAAGTGTCAGACCCTCTGGGTCTGATACCATTGCGCCACGCTCACCGTAAGGTCTGCGATGTGATGTCAGACCCGGAGGGTCTGACATCGCCTGCGGTTTTTTTGCCCTCGCCTCTTGATCTTGTCACATCACTCTGCAATGCCTCCGACAATCCATGCCGCACTTGAGGGCATTTGTGAATGAGCCTCGATCTCGCCGCCCGCATCCGCAACGTGACCGCCGTGCTCGGGCCCACCAACACGGGCAAAACGCACCTGGCGATCGAGCGCATGCTGGGGCATGACACGGGGCTGATCGGCCTGCCGCTGCGCCTGCTCGCGCGCGAGGTCTACGACAAGGTCGCCGCCCGGGCCGGCGTCGACCGCGTCGCCCTCATCACCGGCGAGGAGAAGATCAAGCCGGAGCATCCGCGCTACTGGGTATGCACGGTCGAGGCGATGCCGCGCCATCCCGACGTCGACTTCCTCGCCATCGACGAGGTGCAACTGGCGGCCGATCCGGAGCGCGGGCACGTCTTCACCGACCGGCTGCTGCACGTGCGCGGCAAGCAGGAGACGCTCCTGCTGGGCGCGCAGACCATGCGCGAGGCCATCAGCGATCTGATCCCGGGCGCCAATTTCATCTCGCGACCGCGCCTCTCCAAGCTCACCTACGCCGGCGAGAAGAAGATCACGCGATTGGCGCCGCGCACGGCGCTGGTCGCGTTCTCCGCTTCCGAGGTCTACGCCATTGCCGAGCTGATCCGCCGGCAGCGTGGCGGCGCGGCGGTGGTGCTGGGAGCACTGTCACCCCGTACGCGCAACGCCCAGGTGGCGCTCTATCAATCGGGCGACGTCGACTTTCTGGTTGCAACCGATGCCATTGGCATGGGGCTCAATCTCGACGTCGATCACGTGGCCTTTGCCGGGGTGCGCAAATTCGACGGCCAGGTGCACCGCGAACTCACGGCGGGAGAGCTCGGCCAGATCGCCGGCCGCGCCGGCCGCCACATGAACGACGGCACGTTCGGCGTCACCGGCACAGTGGAGTCCTTGTCGGCCGATCTCATCGACCGCCTCGAGACTCACACCTTCGACCCCGTGAAGTCCCTGCAATGGCGCAATCGCGATCTCGACTTCACCTCCCTCGACCGGCTGCGCGAGAGCCTGTGCCAATCCCCGCGGGAGGGTCGGCTCGCTCGCGCGCGCGACGCCGACGACATGATCGCACTCGAGACCGTGAGCCGCGATCACGCCGTCGCGCGCTTCGCGGTGTCGCGCCAGAACGTGAGCCGCCTGTGGGACGTCTGCCAGGTCCCCGACTATCGCAAGATCTCGGCGCAGGACCACGCTGAGCTGGTGGCCACGCTCTACAAGTTCCTGATGGCGCCCGAGGAGCGCATCCCCGAGGACTGGTTTGCCGAGCAGGTGGCGCTGGCCGACCGGACGGACGGGGATATCGACACGCTCTCCAACCGCATCGCCCACATCCGCACCTGGACCTTCGTCTCCAACAGGATCGATTGGCTCGCCGACCACGAGCACTGGCAAGACCGCACCCGGGCCATCGAGGACAGCCTGTCGGATGCCTTGCACGAGCAGCTGACCCAGCGCTTCATCGACCGGCGCACGAGCGCGCTCATGCGCGGGCTGAAGGAGAAGGACGAGCTTTATGCCGAGATCGCCGAGGACGGCGCGGTGCACGTCGAGAAGCACTTCGTCGGCCGGCTGCAGGGCTTCCGGTTCTTTCCCGACGCGCAGGCCGAGGGCATCCACGGCAAGGCGACGCGCAATGCCGCTGCTCACGTGCTCGCCAAAGAGCTGGCGATGCGCGTGCGCCGCGTGGTCGCGGCCAAGTCCGACGCCTTCAAGCTCAGCCGCAGCGGCCAAATCTTGTGGCGGGACGTGGAAATCGCGCGGCTGGAAGCGGGGGATGACCCGCTCAGGCCGACAGTCGTGGTCATCGCCGACGAGCACCTCGCCGGCCCGGACAAGGAGAAGGTGCGCGAGCGGCTCAGCGCCTGGCTGACCGAGCTCATCGGCGAGCGGTTGAAGCCGCTGGTGGAGATCAACGCCGCTCAGGACATCTCCGGGTTCGCACGCGGCATCGCCTTCCGCCTCAAGGAGAACTTCGGTGTGCTGCGGCGCGAGAGCGTGGCGGAGGAGATCCGCTCGCTCGATCAGCCGGCGCGGGCCCAGCTGCGCAAGTACGGCGTGCGTTTCGGCGCGTTCAACATCTACTTCCCGACCATGCTGAAGCCGGCCTGCTCGGAATTGGCGGCCGTGCTCTGGATCCTCAAGCACGGGACGGAGCACGGGCTCGACATCGCCGCCATGCCGGAGCTGCCGCGGCCGGGGCTCACCTCGGCTGCCGTCAACGCCGCCACGCCGGATATCTTCTACGGCGTGGCCGGCTTTCATGTCTGCGGTCCGCGCGCGGTCCGGGTGGATATGTTGGAGCGGCTGGCGGATCTGATCCGCGCGCTGCTCAACTGGCGGCCTGATCCCGCCAATCCGGGCACGCCCCCCAGAGGCGCGACGGGAGACGGCGGCTTCAAGGCGACGCAGGAAATGATGTCGATCCTGGGCTGCTCGGCCGCCGAGCTGGGGAACGTCCTGAAAGCGTTGGGCTTCTGGTCCGAGCGGCGGAAGATCGTGCCGGCGGTCGCCGAGCAGAAAGCACCGGAAGCCGCGGCGGCGCCCGCCGAGTCCAACGGCGCGGACGTGGGCCCCGTCGGTGAGGCGCCCCAGATCGCGACGGAGACTGCGGCACCTGTCCCAGAGGCAGCCGAGCCCGTTGCCGAGGCGGTCGAGCCTATCGCTGAAGGTGCCGAACCGGTCCCCGTGGCGGCGGCCGCAACCGATCCCGGCGCACCGGCGGTAGCCGTCGCAGCGGAAGCCGCTGCGGAACAATGGGAGGAGGTCTGGCGGCCGCGGCGCAAAGGGCGCGCGTTCGAGGCCGGACCCGAGCGGCACAAGCATCAGGGCCAGCGTCCAAGTCGCGCGCGTAGAGCGCACGTCACGCCGGCCGCTCCCTACCCCCAGGAGCAGAAGCCCAAGCCTGCGCCGCAGCAGGCCAAGGAGAGGCCCAAGCGGCCTGAGCGGCGCCGCGGCGGTTCCGGGGAGCGCCAAGACCGGCCGCGCGTTGCCATGCACGCTTCGCCGCCCTCGGGGAAAGCCGGCTTCGATCCCGATTCACCGTTCGCAGCGCTGAGCTCGCTCAAGGCTGCGCTGGAGAAACGCAGCCAGGAATGATCCGGCATCGATGACCGGCGAGGGACATCCAGCGGGGCACGCGCAGACGGCGATGGCCGCCGTGCAGCGGCTCGACAAGTGGCTCTGGTTCGCACGCATCGTCAAATCGCGCACCTTGGCGGCACAGCTGGTTTCGGACGGCAAGGTGCGCGTCAATCGCGCCAAGGTGGCCAAACCCGCCCAGACAGTGCGGCCCGACGACGTGCTGACCATCGTCATCCGCGGCAATATCCAGGTGCTCAAGGTGCTGGGTCCGGGCGCGCGCCGGGGGCCGCCCGCGGAAGCGCGTCAGCTCTACGAGATGCTGTCGCCTCCGGTCGGCAAGGCGCCCGCTCAGCCGGATGCGTCGGGAGAACGCGCTCGCGGCGCAGGCCGTCCCAGCAAGCGCGAGCGGCGACTGATCGACCGGTTCACGGAGCAAGAGTGACGATGAGGTCGCAGGCCCCCGTTTGATTGGGCTTGACGCTTGCGCCAAACAGCCTACCTGTGGCACCAGATCAGCGGTTGAGGAATCGCTCCGCGCGGTGGGGCCGGATGCAGACGGTAAGCAGCTTCGAATGACCTATATCGTCAACGAGAACTGCATCAAGTGCAAGTTCACGGACTGCGTGGAAGTCTGTCCCGTCGACTGCTTCTACGAAGGCGAGAACATGCTCGTCATTCATCCCGACGAGTGCATCGACTGCGGGGTGTGCGAGCCGGAATGCCCGGTGGACGCCATCAAGCCCGACACGGAGCCAGGGCTGGAGAAATGGCTCGAGCTCAATCGCCAGTATTCCGAGACGTGGCCGAACATCACGGCGAAGAAGGAAGCGCCCGCCAACGCGGATGATTTTCGCGACGAGAAAGAAAAATTCAAAAAATATTTTTCCGCGGAGCCGGGCGAGGGGGACTGACGTCTCATCGTTGCCATCCCGGACCTCGTGCCGGTGATCCATCCGTCGTGCCGGCCGTCGCTATCCGACCAGGATGGCGATGCGGTGCATCGGATTGGCGCCGTAGCCTTGCGGGTTCCAGTTGCCGGCGACATGCGGCTGCATGATGCCGCGCGAGTCGGTGGCGCGGCTCCATATCTCGTAATAGCCCTCACTCGGCAGTTTCAGCGTGGCCGTCCAACGCTGCCAGTCGTACCGGTTCTTGGGCTGATTGACATTGGCGCGCTGCCAGCTGGCCCCAAAGTCGATAGAGACGTCGACCGCTCTCACGGTGTAGTCGCCGGCCCACGCGGCGCCCCGCAGATTCAACTCGCGAATGCTGGCCCCGAGCCTGGTGCCGTTGGCCGGCTTGGTGATGATCGCACGCACCGGCATGGACTCCAGGTCCGTGAAGTTCTTCTCGTCCACCTTGCTGCCCGGCAGCATCGGCTTGACGGCGAGGCGATAGGACGTGCCGCCCATGCCCTGGCCGTCGTGCGGCTTGTCGCGCAGCCAGATGCGCGTCAGCCACTTGGCAGAGACCGATCCGGGCCACCCCGGGATGATCAAGCGTACTGGGAAGCCATGGATCGGCTCCAGGGGCTTGCCGTTCATCTCCCACACGATGAGGTTGCTCTCGTCCATCAGCTTCTTGATCGGCACCCCGCGCGACAGGGCGCTCTTGGTGGGGTCGCCCGACAGATGCGGGTCGGCGCCGTAATGACCGCTGAATACGGCGGACGGCTTCAGCCCTGCGGCACGGATCACGTCGGCCAGCCGCGCGCCCGTCCACTCGGCGCAGCCGGCGCCACCGTTGGTCCACTGATTGCCGCGCGCCTGCGGGATGAAAAAGGATCGGCCGTTGCCGCCGCACTCGAGCACCATGCGGCGCGTCACCGGGCGGACCTTCGACTTCAGCTCGCCCAGCGTGAGCTCAAGCGTCTTGTTGACCTCGCCGTCGATGGTGAGCTTCCAGGCGTCCGGCTCCTTGGTCGCCTCCGGGACTTGGCCGTTGTTGCTGATGAAAAACTTCGACGTGGGCGTCGTCTCGTCATCGAGCAGCTGCTCGGGCGTCTCCGCCGCCAGAGGTTTGTCGCCCAGCAGGACCAGGTTGCCGTCCTTGCCGGGATACTGGAGAAGCTGCGGCCCTTTGTGTGCCGGTGCGTCCGCCGGCGGGTCCGTGTTGGCCTCCTGTGCCAGCGCCGCCGGGATCAGCCCGCTGGGCATCGCAGCGCCGAAGACGATCGGGCCGCCAACCGCCGCACTCAGGGCGGCCATGCCGGAACCGCCGAGGAAGCCGCGTCGCGATACGTCGCCGCGGCGCCCGAATACTACGGCGTCGGCACGCTCCGGGTCGTCGCGATAGACTTCTCCCACGGTGCGCTCGATCTTGCTCATTGTGGCCCCTCCCCAGCGACCTGCGACTTTTGGCACCCGCCGATCAACCCGGCCGCAGCCGGCAACCAGTCCGCGCGCGCACCGACCGCGCGGCTCCTATTCGGCCGGCTGCTTGGTCGCCTCGCGCGACCGGCTGGCTCTGATGATGGCCCATCCGACCACCACGACCAGCGCCGCGCCGATGACTTCGGCCCCCCTGGAAACGAACCTCAAGGTCACGTCCAGGGACTGCGCAACGTTCATCACATAGACCTGCAGAACGGGTTCCGTCACGATCAGCTCCGCGGCTACCCAGCCCAGCAAGGCCGAGCCCGCCCAAACCAAGATCGGCAGGTGATTGAGGAGCCACATGAGAATTGTCGAGCCGAATACGACAAGTGGAATACTGATGGCCAGGCCGAGGATGATGAGCTGCATATCGCCACCAGCCGCGCCCGCGATTGCAAGGACGTTATCGAGACTCATGATGATGTCGGCGATGGCAACGATTTTCAGTGCCTCCCAGACGTTGGCGCCCGACTTTACATCGCCTTCTTCAGCCTCGCCGCCCAGCAGCAGCTTGACGGCGATCCAGAACAGGATCAGTCCGCCGACAAGCTTGAGCCAGGGCAAATCGAAAAGCTGCTGCACCACCAGCGTGAAGATGATGCGCAGCACCACCGCAGCGCCGGCGCCGAGGATGATGCCGATGAGCCGCTGTCCCCGCGGCAGCGTGCGGCAGGCCAGCGCGATGACAACGGCGTTGTCGCCGGAGAGAACAATGTTGATGCCGATGATGCGCAGAACCGCCAACAGATAGTCGGCGTCTATGCCGAGCAGCCCTTCAAGGTAGTGCGCGAACTGATCGCTCCAGACCGCAAACGCAACCAGCATCGCTCGTCTTCTCCCAAGACCTCAATCATCCGCCTTGGCCCGGCGCGTCTTCGTATATAAGTCCAGGCCTACGACGATCGTTACCGTGCACGTTAGTCGCAGTCGACGGACTTCGCCCGCGGTATCGGCAGGAGTACGCTCGCAGTCGGCAGAAGGAACAGCGTGGCGTGCTGTCGGGCCACAGACCAGTTGCGCGTACGTCTGGTCCAAGCTCGACAGTGAAACGATATATGGCATATGGTATGCCAATGCGCCAGTGTTGGCTCGCCGCAGGCCGGCTGACCAACCAGCCTGGCCGACGACCAAGAAGCAAGCGCCGGCCGCACAGGCTCCTAGTGTGATGATCGAGAAGTCCGCACCATCGCGCTGGGCTGGGTTCGTGAGCGGACTTCTCGATCTGAATCGCACGGGAATCCTTGTTTTGCCAGTGTGCATCAGATCGCGAAATTCGTTCCGAGCCCGCCGCACAATCAGACGAATTTCGCGATCAGGACACTGGGCATGAATGACATTTCCAAGGGCGACGGCGTACTCGGGACTGGGCGTCGCTCCATCCATCCAGGCTCGGGTCGCCGCAAGGCGGCGCCGTTTCCGCGCGGCCGCGTGCTGCGCGAGGAGGAGGTGGCTGCCGTTCGCGCGATTCTCGGTGATCGTCCGCGGGAGCGCGCGCTGCTGATCGAATATCTCCATCTCATCCAGGACCACGCGGGATGCCTGCCGGAGGGACACCTGCAGGCGCTGGCCGAGGAGCTCAAGATCCCCATGGCGGAGGTCTACGAGGTCGCGACCTTCTATGCGCACTTCGACGTGGTGGGTGCGGGAGAGGAGCGGCCGCCGAAGGTGACGGTGCGCGTGTGCGACAGCTTGAGCTGCGCGCTGGCCGGCGCCGAGGGGCTGCTGCACACCTTGCAGGGCGCGAAGCTGGCAGGAGTGCGCGTGGTGCGCGCGCCCTGCATCGGCTCCTGTCACACGGCCCCCGCGGCCGAGGTGGGCCACCGGCACGTCGATCATGCGACGCCTGCCAAGATCAAGGACCTCGCCTTGCGAGGCGACGTGCATCCCGAGATGCCCACCTACCAGGCGTTCGAAGCGTACGTGAAGGCCGGCGGCTATGCCGTGCTGCACGCGTGCTTGTCGGGCGCGCGCAAGGTGGAGGACGTGATCGCGACGCTTTCGGATGGCGGCCTGCGCGGTCTCGGCGGCGCCGGGTTCCCCACCGGGCGTAAGTGGGGACTGGTGCGCGCCGAGAAGGCGCCGCGCCTGATGGCGGTCAACGGTGACGAGGGCGAGCCCGGTACCTTCAAGGACCGCATCTACCTGGAGAAGGAGCCGCACAAGTTTCTCGAGGGCATGCTGATCGCGGCGTGGGCGGTGGAGGCCGAGCAGGTCTTCATCTACATGCGCGACGAGTACCCGGCTGTGCTGAAGATCCTGAAGGCGGAGATCGCCAAGCTGGAGGGCGCCGGACTCGCCAAGCACACACGGCTGCACGTCCGCCGCGGCGCCGGCGCCTACATCTGCGGCGAAGAGAGCGCGATGATCGAATCGATCGAGGGCAAGCGCGGTTACCCGCGCCACCGGCCGCCCTACGTCGCGCAGGTCGGCCTGTTCGGCCGGCCGACGCTGGTCAACAACATCGAGACACTGCATTGGGTGCCGGCCATCCTGGAGAAAGGCGCGGCGTGGTTTGCAGCGCAGGGCAAGAACGGCGCCAAGGGGCTGCGCTCCTATTCGGTGTCGGGGCGCGTGAAAAATCCCGGCGTGGTGCTGACGGCGGCCGGCTCGACCTGCCGCGATCTCATCGAGCTGTGCGGCGGCATGGCCGACGGCCACCACTTCAAGGGCTACCTGCCGGGCGGCGCGTCGGGAGGCATCCTGCCGTCCTACATGGCCGACATTCCGCTCGACTTCGGGCAGCTCGAGAAGCACGGCTGCTTCGTCGGCAGCCACGCGGTCGTGATCCTGTCCGACCAGGACGATACGAAGGCCGTGGCGCTGAACCTGATGCGTTTCTTCGAGGACGAAAGCTGCGGCCAGTGCACGCCGTGCCGCAACGGGACCGAGAAGGCCGTGCAGCTGATGGGTGCCAGGAGCTGGAACGCCGAGCTGCTGGCTGACTTGTCCCAGGTGATGGCGGACGCTTCCATCTGCGGCCTGGGCCAGGCGGCCCCCAACCCGGTCAAGTGCGTGTTCAAGTATTTCCCGGAGGATCTGCGGTGATGGGCCTCGCGTCCAACGCGCTCGGTTGTCATCCCGGGCTTTATGCCCGGGACCCAGATATCGGCGAGCTACGCTCGCTTGTGATTCCGCCGAACCAAAGCCATGCTCCTTCGCTGGCCCAACCCTGCAACCTCGTGCTGAGCTTGTCGAAGCACGCTTGGAACTCGCGGCCCGCCCTTCGACAGGCTCAGGGCGAGGTTGGTATTGTTTTCACCGGTATGATTGGCGCATGCGGGCCTGGACGTGCCCAATATCTAACCTTGGGTACACGCGGCGCGATGGATCCCGGGGACAAGCCCCGGGATGACAACTGTGGAGGGCTCGCGTGAAAAAGCTCCCGCAGGCGGTGCCCACCGTGCAGGTCGACAACGAGCGCGTGCGCGTCACCGAGTGGCGCTTCGCGCCGGGCGCCGAGACAGGAGAGCACGTGCATCAGATGGACTACGTGGTGGTGCCGCTCGGCGATGGCCGGCTGAAGCTCGTCTCGCCTGCGGGCGAGGAGAGCTTCGCGGATCTGAAGCGAGGCGTCTCGTACGCCCGCAAGGCCGGCGTGCATCACAACGTCATCAACGCCAACACCTTCGAGTACGCCTTCGTCG
>VBAB01000579.1 GCA_005888525.1 Alphaproteobacteria bacterium | reverse complement strand
ATGACGCGTGCGTTGTCATTCGTTAGTGTGCCAGTGGGCTCACCCTTGTAGAGCACGCGCGGATTTGACCAGAACGGTGTCCGACACCAGCACCCGTGAGACAGACTTAGCGGCTTGAGGAAGGGAGGATTTCTGGCTCATCGTAGCCCCCAAGGAGCGAAGATGAGACAGAAATCCCACTCCACCGACCTGTCATCCGAAGAGATCGTCAAGGGCATCCGCAGGGCGACGCGGAAGCGTTACTCGGCCGAGGAAAAGATCCGCATCGTCCTGGACGGCTTGCGCGGCGAGCACTCGATCGCCGAGCTCTGCCGCCGCGAAGGTATTGCGGAGGGCCTCTACTACAGCTGGTCCAAGGAGTTCCTCGAAGCCGGCAAGCGGCGTCTGGCCGGGGATACCGCCCGCGCTGCGACCAGTGACGAGGTCAAAGATCTCAAACGCCAGGCCCGGGAGTTGAAAGAGGTCGTTGCCGAGCAGGCGCTCGAATTGCGGCTGCTCAAAAAAAGCATGATCGCGGATGGGGGAGACGAGGCATGAGGCTCCCCGGCTCAGAGAAGCTCGAGATCATCCGCCTCGTCGAGCAGTCGCATCTGCCGGCCCGACGAACCCTGGAGATGCTGGGCGTGCGACCATCGACGTTCTATCGCTGGTACGATCGGTATCGAGCCGGCGGCCTCGAAGCGCTCGAAGATAAGCCCTCGAAACCGGATCGCGTCTGGAACCGCATCCCCGATGGGGTGCGCGAGCGCATCCTCGTCATGGCGTTGGATGTGCCAGAGCTGTCGCCGCGTGAGCTGGCCACGCGCTTCACTGATACAAACGGCTACTTCGTCTCGGAATCGTCAGTCTATCGGCTGCTCAAGGCCCACGACTTGATCACCAGCCCGGCCTTCATCGTCATCAAGGCGGCAGACGAGTTCAAAGACAAGACAACAGCGCCCAACCAGCTCTGGCAGACGGACTTCACCTACCTCAAGGTCATCGGTTGGGGATGGTTCTATCTCTCCACCATCCTCGATGACTTCTCGCGTTACATCATCGCCTGGAAGCTGTGCACGACCATGCGGGCCGACGACGTCACCGGCACCCTGCAGCTGGCGCTCACGGCATCTGGATGCGCTTCAGCGCGCGTCGTGCACAAACCACGATTGCTCAGCGACAACGGCTCCAGCTACATCTCCGGCGACCTTGCAAAATGGCTCGAAGACGCCGGCATGCACCACGTGCGCGGAGCGCCCCGTCACCCGCAGACCCAGGGCAAGATCGAGCGCTGGCATCAGACGCTCAAGAACCGTATCCTGCTCGAAAATTACTACCTACCTGGCGACCTCGAGGCACACATCGATCGCTTCGTCGAGCACTACAATCACCGCCGCTACCACGAGAGCCTGCAAAACTTGACGCCGGCCGACGTCTACTTTGGGCGCGGTCAAACCATCCTGCTCCAACGTGAAAGGATCAAACGAGACACAATCAAACTCAGACGATTGCAACACCAGCACAAAGCCGCCTAACCTCAAACAGCAACCGAGCCAGAGCCTCCCTTCACGAAAGCCTCAGGACTGTCGCAAAGCATGTGAAGACGGACAAGGCGCTTGGCGGATTGGCCGCGTGCGCCTTCCTCTACGGCCTGATCCTGGCCAATTTCAATGCCATCGCCATGCAGCCGATGGAGCAGGCCGCCGGCATGGCGGCATCGGTGACCGGCAGCTATTCGACAGCGGTCGGGGCCGTATTCGGGACACTCATCGCCCGACAATTCAACGGTACGATCCTTCCACTCTTCACCGGCTTCGCGGTGCTCGGGTTCTGTGCCTTGCTATCCGTCTTTTTGGTGGAGGGGGGGCTGGCCTGTTCCGCGGTGAATGAGGGGACCACCAGCGTTCACCGCTGCGAGCTC
>VBAB01000578.1 GCA_005888525.1 Alphaproteobacteria bacterium | reverse complement strand
GCCCTTGCCGCGAACGGTGAAGAGACGCCGATGATCCGCTCGACCGTGCCGCCTGTGTTGCGCACAACCATGAATACGGACACGTCCTTGACACCGTGCGCCGGCTCGCGCGTGTACGGATGGATGAATTCCAAATCCTTGATCTTGAATTCATGCGCCGCAACTCCGGTGGCAGCGATGAGAAACGCAACTGCAGCGGTGGCCGTGCCGATACTCTTCATCGCACTACTCTGATTGCCAGTTGTAGACCGTGGGCCGCGCGCTAGAACGCAAACGATACGCCCGTGATGATGCGCAAGCTGGGCTCGGGCTGAATGCCGTTTGGTTCGTTGACGACCGGAATGCCCAACGACACATAGCCCGACCACTTGTCGACGGAGACGCGAACGCCGGGCGACAAGTAGACAACGGTGCCACCGGAGTTCGGGTCCCTTACGCCGGCCGTGCTCTGCTTGTCGTGCCACTCGCCGTTGACTTCGAGCACGAGATCGACCGCGGGTCCGGCGGGTGTTTCCTGCTCCTCGTGGTCGTGTTTCTTGCCCTTCGGACCGCCGTGGTACATGGGCTCGGGCAGCGGGCCGCCGAGATGCATGTGACTTGCCTGGCCTGGTGCGGTTCCCGTCAACCGGTAGGAGAGTGCAGCGTTATAGAGAAAGCGGTCGCCGAGATTGGTGTCCTGCGTACCCGTGCTGCTCAGGATGTAGAGCACGTTGCTGTCGAGCGACCATGCGCCGAACCGGTGCGTCCCAGCGACCCCGAACAACCCATTCCATGCGCCGCTGCCCGGCTGGAATTCGGCGTCGAATAGCTCCCCCTGCTTATCCACGCGATTGGTCGCGCCGGTCGGCGCCTTGACCCCGAGGAGTACAGCCGCTTCCGTGCGACTACTCTTGTCGTTGAAGAAACGATACTGCCCCAGAAACGTAATGTCGCTGAAGCCAAATGTGCTGCCGCGATCGACGACGACGGGGTTGAGGGGATTGGTCGCGTCGCCCTCGCGGATGCCGGTCCGGCCAACCCAGGGCACCCGCATGCTGACCGTCAGGTCCTTCGTCAATCCATAGGCCATGACCGCGGAGACGCTTTCGATGGTCTTGAGGTCGTGCACGCCCTCATTGCCGCTCAGCGCCGCACCCGTCAGTGTTTGATCGCTCAGCGTCCGCAAGCGAACATACTCGAACATGACGCCGACGGCGGTCTGTCCTTCCTCGAGCGTGCTGGCTGGAATGGTGAAGATGGGCCCGGCGCCCCCTGCGTTGCCACCACCGCCGGGATGGTGAGCAGCGGCAGCGCCCGCAAGCGCGAAGGAGCCTACAGCTATAGCCGCGCCGACGGCGCATGTGTGGTGGATGAGCATGGTCCGATCCCGAATGCAGATGGTCTGCGCACGCGGCGCAGAACGCGGGTTCACGGCGGTAGACACCGTTACTCCACTTACTCAGGCAAAGTCGGATCACGCCATCGGTGGGGAGCGCGGCCTATGGGCCCGGTCGATCAGATGGGACGGCAGCACCGTAACGAAATGGATCGGCAGTGCGTTCGGGGTCGCGCCCAGCGCGGGGAGCACAAAGGACGGCGCATCGGCAAGTTTCGCCGTCTGGCCAGCGACATTGCAACCGAGGAGGCAACATGTGCTGGTGTGATCGGAACTCGGCAGGGGCGGGGCGCCGGTGTCGGACTTCCCGCCATGGCAGATCGACGACAGGTCGTTGGCAAGCAGTTGCTGGTCGACGACGTAAGCTGCGTGCAGCCCGGCAACGAGAGCTTGCAACGCGACGAGGCATGCGACGAGCCCTCCAAGAGCCCGCCTGCCAGACCATGTGCGAAGCACTGCCATGGCACAAAGTATCGCCCGCGCTGCGTGCGGCCAACCCCCTTGTTCTGTTTCCATCCGACGCGGTCAAACGCGCCACACCCGATGCGGGAAGGAAAATACGAGTGGGAGCAACCATCACCTGCGATCGCCAACAAAACTAGCCTCGCATTCACGCAATTTGTGCGTAAACTCCGGCGGCAGACCCTCACTACCGATGAAGCGCGATGTGGGTTGACACCTAGGCGCAACCTGCGACGATCTTCTCACAAAGAGAATGCAAGAAAACCAGCTCATTTTTGGGAGGAAACGCATGCGATCGATCGGCCTCATCCGGTTTGCCGGAGCGTTGGCGGCTGTCTTGCTGGCCTCGGCGAGCGCGCCGGCGCAAGCGCAGCAGCCGCGCAAATTCACCTTCGCCTACGACCAGCCGAAAACGACAGCCTACGGCATCGCCGCCGACATCTTCGACGCCAAGCTGAAGGAGCTGAGCGGCGGCAAGTTGAGCATCGACCAGTTCCCCGGCGCCCAGCTCGGGCAGGAGCCCGTGGTGCTGCAGAAGCTGCGCACCGGCGATATCGACTTTGCCATCACCTCGACGGCCAACGCCTCGACGCTGGCGCCGCAGGCGGGCGTATTCTCCCTGCACTTCATCTTCCGCGACAAGGATCATCTGGCCAAGACGCTCGCGGATCCCGGCGTGTCGAAGGCATTCCGCGACATGGTCAAGGAGTCGGTGCAGGGAACGCAGGTCCTCGGCCTCATGACCATGGGCATGCGCAACATCTACTCCAAGAAGGAGATCAAGTCGGTCGACGATCTCAAGGGCCAGAAGGTCCGCGTGCAGGCGACCAAGACCGAAGACACGCATTTCCCGGCCTACGGCACGCAAACGGTGCACATGCCCTTCGGCGAGGTCTACACGTCGCTGCAGACCGGCGTCGTCAATGCGGCGGAGAACGGCATCAACGTCTACCTCGCCAACAAGCACTACGAAGTGGCGCCGATCCTGTCGATCACTGAGCACGAGGCCAACAACAATTGCATCTGGGTCAGCGACAAGACCTGGAACAGCCTGAGCGATCAGGAAAAGCAATGGGTGCAGGCCGCAGCCGACGAGGTTTCCAAGAAGGAGCCGGCGATGGGCTTGAAGCTCGAGGCGGACTCGGCCGAAAAGCTGAAGACGATGGGCGTGAAGGTGGTCGATGGCGTCGACAAGACAGGCTTCATCAAAGCCGCGACCCCGATCCAGGATCAGCTTGCCAAGGAGCTCGGACCGCACGCGGTGAAGATTCTCGACTTGGTGCGCAACGTAAAATAATCGGGCTGCGAAGTCCTAGGGCGGGCGATGGCGCGGCGCGCCGTCGCCCGTCGTTTGCGTGATGGGAGCGGGCGCCTTGAAACTTTCGCTAGTCATCGATCGGCATCGCCATCTGAAATGGAAGGCGCTGGATCCGCTGGAGCACTTCCTGATGGTGCTCTGCGGAATATCCATCGCGGGATTCACCTTTTCGGTCTTTCTCGACGTCGTGACCCGCGAGCTGGGCTCCGCGTGGCTTTGGCTGCAGCTGGTGACCACGGGCTTCTTCGCCTGGGGCATCTTCATCGGCATGGCGACCGCCACGCGCCGGATCGACCATCTCAACCTGGTCGAGATCACCAAGCGCATGAGCGGGCCCAAGCGCAGCTTCCTCGAAATCACGAACCGCATGATCGTCCTGCTGGTCGGGCTGGCGATGGTGGTGTTCGGTTGGCAGAATTTCCTGAACGACTTGGGCAGCTTCCGCGCACCGTCCCTGATCCCGCTCGCCACCTACACGGCGAGCGTGCCGATCTCCGGCGCGCTGATCGTGCTGTTTTCCCTCGAGCAGATCATCAATGGCTGGCGCCACGGTTTTGAAGGCCCGGAAGACGCGGACGACTTCGCGGGGATCGTGAAATGAGCAACGGCGCGATCCTGCTGCTCATGACCCTCCTGTTCCTGGGCTT
>VBAB01000585.1 GCA_005888525.1 Alphaproteobacteria bacterium | reverse complement strand
CATTTGCGGATTGCCGTGTCGAAGATATCGAGTGCGAGCTCGATCTCCTCCTTGGAGATCGTGATCGGCGGCGCGATGCGGAAGATACCGAGGCCACCACGCACCACGCTCGTCATCATGCCGAGCTCAAGGCAGGTGCGCGCGACCCGGTGAGCAAGCTCCGGCGCCGGCGCCTTGGTGGCTCGGTCCTGCACCAAGTCGAGGCCAGCCAGCAGGCCGCGCCCGCGCACGTCGCCGATGCATGCGTGACGCTGCTGCAGGGTAAGCAACCCATTGCGCAGATGCGCGCCCAGGGTGCGCGCACGCTCTGTGAGCTTGTCGCGGATCACGATCTCCAGCACCTTGAGGCCGACGGCGGCCGGCAGTGGGTCGGACGCGTGTGTGGTGTAGAATAAGAACCCGCGCTCATGGCAGATGTCCTCGATCTCCGGTGTCGTGAGCACCGCTGCGAGCGGCAGGCCCGCGCCCAGCGTCTTCGACAACGTCAGGAAATCCGGCACGACGTGATCGCGCTCGCAAGCAAATAGGTCGCCGGTGCGCCCGAGGCCGGTCTGCGCCTCGTCGAAGATCAGCAGCATGCCGCGCTCGCGGCACTTCGCCTCGAGGGCTGGCATGTAGCCGATGGGCGGCTCGAGGACACCGCCGGAGCTGAGGATCGGCTCGGCAATGCAAGCTGCCAGCTCTCCCGTGGTTTGCCGGTCGATCAACTCGAAACCGAAGTCCAGCTCTGCGCGCCAGTCATAGGTGCCATCCGAGCCGATAAAGCGAGAGCGATAAGGGTCGGGCGCCGGCAGCACGAACGAGCCGATTTGGGCGGGGCCATAGCCGCGCCGGCTCGACGAATACGTGGCCGAGGCCGCGCCACCGGTGACCCCATGCCAGGAGCGGGAGAGCCCAACGATCTCGTGCCTGCCGGTCGCTAGCTTGGCCATGCGGATGGCCGCCTCGTTGGATTCCCCGCCGGTCGACACCAGCAGCACGCGATCGAGTTTTCCCGGCGCCAGCTCCGCCAGCAGCGCAGCCAGATCGACGACCGGGCGCGAGAGGATGGTCGAATAGAGATGGTCCAGCTCGCCCATTGTGCGCCGCACCACCTCCACGATCTCGGGATGGCTGTGGCCGATAATGGCGCTCATCTGGCCGGAGCAGAAATCGAGAATCCGGCGCCCGTCGGCATCCCACATGAAGCTGCCCTGCGCGCGTTCCGCGATAAAGGGTGCGAAATCGCCCCCGTAGCGAACGAGATGGGCGCGAGCTTTCTCCCAAAACACCGGGTCGGAATTACCCCCGCCAGATTTGGTCATGTGGTTCATGCCGCACTCCTGGGCCGGTCCTGTCACGGATGTGTCAACGAACGCATCCCACCGTCATAACGGGGCTTGTCCTCCGCATCCAGCTCTCTCGGGCTACCCGTGAGATGTGAGGGGCGGTCTTCCCTCCGGAACAGCCATGTGAAAGATTGTCTCCAAGCAATCGAGGGCATGCGCGCTCCGAACGGGTGCGCGGCAGGCGGGGCAGGTCGCGTGTATCGCATAGGGGTCGACATCGGCGGGACGTTCACGGATTTTGCCCTGTTCGATGCGCGCGGCGCGAAGATGTCGGTGCACAAGCGGCTGACCACGCCGCACGACCCGTCGGAGGCGGTGACCGAGGGCATCGACGCGCTGCTGAAGCGCGAGGGTGTCGCCATCGCCGATATCAGCGACGTCGTGCACGGGACGACGCTCGTAACCAACGCCGTGATCGAGCGCACCGGCGCCGTCACCGGCATGCTGGCGACGGCGGGATTCAGCGACATTCTCGATATGGGCTTCGAGCGCCGCTACGACCTGTTCGATTTGCGCGTCAAGTACCCACCCCCGCTGGTGCCGCGCCGGCTGCGTCTCGAGGTGGCGGAGCGCGTGCGCTTCGACGGCAGCGTCGAGACGCCGCTCGACGAAGCCGCGGTGCAGTCAGCTGCGAAGCGTTTCAAGGAGCTAGGCGTCGCCGCCGTCGCCGTCTGCTTCCTGCATGCCTATGCCAATCCGGCGCACGAGGCTCGCGCAACGCAAATCCTGCGCGACGCGGCGCCGGAGCTGTTCGTCTCCGCCTCGGCCGACGTGTTCCCGAACATGCGCGAGTTCGAGCGCTGGACGACGACGACGGTCAATGCGTTCACCCAGCCGATGTTCGACCGCTACCTCGAACGCCTCGAGAAGGGCCTCGCGTCGCGCGGCTTCCGCGGCCGGCTCTACATCATGGCCTCCAGCGGTGGCACGCTCACGGCCGATACGGCGCGGCGCTTTCCGGTACGTGCGCTCGAGTCGGGGCCGGCTGCCGGCGTACTGATGAGCGCTTACCATGGCCGCAGCCTCGACCTCACCAACCTTCTATCCTTCGATATGGGCGGCACCACGGCCAAGGGCGCGCTGGTGCGCGGCGGCACACCGATCAAGCGCTACAGCATGGAAGTGGCGCGCGTGCACGAGTTCCGGCGGGGCAGCGGGCTCGCGATCCGAATCCCAGCCATCGACATGATCGAGATCGGCGCCGGCGGAGGCAGCATCGCCGAGATCGACGACCGCGGCCTCTTGCGCGTCGGCCCCCGCAGCGCCGGCGCCGATCCTGGTCCCGCCTGCTACGGCCGCGGCGGCACCAGGCCGACGCTGACGGACGCCAACCTGGTACTCGGCTATCTCGACGCCGGCTTCTTCCTCGGCGGAGCCATGGGGCTCGATCGGGCCGCCGCAGAGGGCGCCATCCGCGACGCGGTGGCCAAGCCGCTCGGGCTTGAGGCGTTGCGCGCGGCCTGGGGCATCAACGATATCGTCAGCGAGGATGTGGCGCGCGCCTTCCGCATCCACGCCAGCGAGCGCGGCTTCGACTACCGCTCCGGCAGCATGGTGGCGTTCGGCGGCTCCGGGCCGCTGCATGCCCTGGCCATCGCCAGGAAGCTCAAGATCCCGCGCGTCGTCTTCCCCGTGGGGGCAGGCGTCATGTCGGCGCTCGGCCTGCTGATCAGCCCGTTGGCGTTCGAAATGGCGCGTTCGCGGCGCATTCATGTCGCCGACATCGATGCGGCCGATTTTGCCGCCACGTTCGCCGCGCTGGAGACCGAGGCGACCTCGTATCTGCTGAGCGCCAGCGTCGCCAAAGGCGATATTCGCGTCAAGCGGCGGCTCGACATGCGCTACCAGGGCCAGGGCCACGAGATCGAGGTGGCTCTGCCCGACGGCGCGGACGCAGGGGCGCTGTTCGCCGATCTGGGCGAGCTGTTCGATCGCGCCTACGAGGCC
>VBAB01000584.1 GCA_005888525.1 Alphaproteobacteria bacterium | reverse complement strand
TGATCCCCGTCTCGGCACGCTTCTCCTCGGCGATGGCGTGGCGCACGCGCACGGCGTCGTCGACGCCGAAGCCCAGCTCGTGCTCCTCCCCCGGTGCCAGCAGCGGCAGGCGGCCGTTGCCCACGAAGGTGCTGTCGCGGAAGAGCGAGACCTGTCCCGGCAGGATCGGCGTGCCGCGCGCCACCGTCACCTTGGTGTAGAGATAGGCCTTCTGGTCGCGCTTGGGCACGGTCCGCACC
>VBAB01000583.1 GCA_005888525.1 Alphaproteobacteria bacterium | reverse complement strand
GCGCGGCGGAGGCGCATCCGGCTCGTAGTCGATCGTCACCGGCTGCAGCTCGGGTGCCGCCGTTCCGGCGCCGGGGCGCGCGGTCGACAGCGCCAGCGCCACCTCGTCCCAGCTCTCGCCTGTGCGCTGCTGAATGCTGGCGCGGCGCACCAGTTGCAGCTTGGGGGCCTGCGCCTTGGTGCCGGTGGCCAGCCGCGCGTCATAGAATGGCAGCCATGACGCGCTGCCGACCTGATAGCGGATCGCCATCTCGGCCTCCAGCGGCGCGCCGGCGTTGACGAACACCTTCACCTCGGTGCGCTCCTCCTGCGCCGGCGCCAGCGAAGCGAGCTTGCCTTCCAGGTCCTTGATCTGCCGGTCGACGGCGCGGACCTTGATCTGCGTGTCGAGGATCGCCTTCTGCGCCTCGGCGAGACGCTCGCCGATGAGGCCGAAGAGCTGCGTCCAGTCGGGCTGGGGCGCCGCGGCGCCGTTGGGGGGAGCAGGGCGCGTGGGGAGCTGCGCCAGGTTGCCGATCAGCGTCTTTTGCATTTCGGCCGCCTGCACGGCCGTCTGCAGCACGACCTTGTCGTCCTTCAGCTTCTCGATGGCATCCTCGACGCGCTTCCTCTCGGTGGCGGCAACCGCATCGTCGGTGCGCGGCACGAACACGCGGCGGCTGTCGACCGAGCCGATCACGAGCGCTCCCGTCGCCTTGCCCTCGACGCGGATCGAGCTGTGGACGGCGCGCGCCGGCAGATCCGTGAACAGGATGATATGGTCACCGCGCTCGAGCTTGACCTTGCCCACCCGCGTGATCTCGGCGCCGGACGGAAACACCGTCACCGCGTCGACGCGCGTGGTGCCTTTGACGTCGGCGGCATGAGCGGCTGAAAGAAACGCGGGCAACACGAGCAACGCGAGCGCTGTGCGCATGAATTCCTCCCTGGCGGACCTTTCGCGCGCGATTGTCCGGCGGCCCGCTGAAACGGTGTAGCAGCGTAGCTTTGTTCGTGACGCGAGTGTGACTGCAGGAGGTAAGGCGGGATTAATAATCCGTAATCGTAGGTTGGGTCGAGCGTCAGCGATGACCCAACGCAAGCCGCCGTCTGCATCGGCGTTGGGTCAGCGCTTCGCTTGACCCAACCTACGCGCTTCGCGTCTGACCCCGTAATTGGGTCAAAACTCCAGCAAGTTCACGCGCTTGACTTGCGGCAGCGCCCGCACCTTGGCCATCACCTCCGCGGACACGGGCTCGTCGATGGCGACGATGCAGATCGCTTCTCCGCCCGGCTTGTCGCGGCCGAGGTTGAGCGTGGCGAGGTTGAGGCCGGCCTCGCCCATCAGGGAGCCGAATTTGCCGATGAAGCCCGGCTTGTCCAGGTTCCTGATGAACAGCATGCGCGGGGCAACCTCGAACTCCATGTCGATGTCGCGCACCTGGATGATGCGCGGACGACCGTCCGAGAACACCGTGCCGGCAACCGAGCGATCGTATTCGGGCGTCTTGACGGTCAGGCGGATGTAGCTCTCGAAGGCGCCCTGCTGCCCGCGCGTCGTCTCCTCCAGCTGGATGCCGCGCTCGCGCGCGTTGGCGGCGGCCGACACCATATTGACGTCCACCAGCGACGGCCGCAGCACGCCGGTCAAGGCGGCGGCGGTGAGCGGCTTGGTGTTGAGGGTTGCGACCTCACCCGAATACTCCAGCCGCACGCCGTTGATGCTCGTTTCGGTGAGCTGGCCGGCGAACAGCCCCAGCTGCTCGGCGAGCTTGACCCATGGCCGCAGGCGCGGAGCCTCCTCGGCGCTGATGTTGGGAAAGTTCACCGCATTGGTTATGGCGCCCTTGAGCAGGTAGTCGGCCATCTGCTCGGCGACCTGCAGGGCGACGTTCTCCTGCGCTTCCAAGGTCGCGGCCCCCAGGTGCGGCGTGCAGATCACGTTGGGCATGCCGAACAGCGGGCTGTCCTTGGGCGGCTCCACCTCGAACACGTCGAACGCGGCGCCGGCCACCTGGCCCGCCTTCAATGCATTGGCAAGCGCGCGCTCATCGACGAGGCCGCCGCGCGCGCAATTGACGATGCGCACACCCTTCTTGGTCTTCTCGAGCGCGCCGGCATCGATGATGTTGCGGGTCTTGTCGGTGAGCGGCGTATGCAGCGTGATGAAGTCGGCGCGCCGCAGCAGGGTGTCGAGCTCCACCTTCTCCACGCCCAGCTCCACGGCGCGCTCCGGCGACAGGAACGGGTCGTAGGCGATCACCTTCATCTTGAGCCCGATGGCGCGGTCGGCGACGATGGAGCCGATATTGCCGCAGCCGATCACGCCCAGCGTCTTGGCGTAGAGCTCCACGCCCAGGAACTTGGTTTTTTCCCACTTGCCGCTCTGGGTGGAGCGGTCCGCCTCCGGGATCTGCCGGGCCAGCGCCATCATCAGCGAGATGGCGTGCTCGGCGGTGGTGATGGAATTACCGAAGGGCGTGTTCATGACGATGATGCCCTTGGCCGTCGCGGCCTTCACGTCGATGTTGTCGACGCCGATGCCGGCGCGGCCGACCACCCTGAGCTTGCTGGCGGCAGCGATCACCTTCTCCGTCACCTTGGTGGCGGAGCGCACGGCCAGGCCGTCGTAATCCTTGATGATCTCCTCCAACTCCTCCTTCGCCAAGCCGACCTTCACGTCGGTGGCGAGCCCACGCTCCCTAAAGATGCTGACGGCGGCTGGAGACAGCTGATCGGCGATGAGGACGCGGGGGCTCATGACTGGCTTGCTCCATAGAGGAGGACGGACGCAACACATGCGTCCAATTCGATTGCGAC
>VBAB01000027.1 GCA_005888525.1 Alphaproteobacteria bacterium | reverse complement strand
TTGCCGATGAAGTCCATCGCCACCGCCTTGGTGAGGCCGACCACGGCCGCCTTGGTGGCGCCGTAGACGTAGCGGTTGGGCGCGGCCTTGCTGGCCCCGACGGCGGAGGCGATGTTGATGATGGAGCCGCGGCCCTTGGACAGCATGCCGGGCAGGAACGCCTTGATCGTGCGGTGCATGGACTTGACGTTGAGGTCGAAGGAGAAGTCCCAGTCGGAATCGGAGGTGTCGAGCACCGTGCCGTGATGCACGAAGCCCGCCGCGTTGAAGAGCACATCGACGGGCCCCAGCCGCTTCGCCAGCGCCTCGATGGCGGCCGTGTCGCGGGCATCGAGCTTCACGCACTCGGCAACGCCTACCTCTTTCAGCCCCGCCATTGCCGCCTCGTTGAGGTCGCTGGCAATCACCTTGGCGCCCTCGCGCGCGAAGGCCAGCGCCGTCGCCCGGCCGATGCCGGCACCCGAGGCCGTGCAGAAGGCGAGCTTGCCCTCGAGCCGATCCGTCATCCTTGCGTCCTCCCCTGCAGCACCTGTTGGCGAGGACAATATGGCGCCGCGACGCTGCTGGCCACACCGGATGTAATCTTCGCCTTCGCCCAACGTTGTCATCCCGGTGCTTGTCACCGGGATCCAGCTATCCGCGCGCGCTGGAGCTATCTGTAAGCTGGATCCCGGCAACAAGTGCCGGGATGACATCTGCGGAATTGTCATGCCAAGCAACAAACGTTGTCATCCCGGTGCTTGTCACCGGGATCCAGCGTGCCGCATACTCCGTTGGCAAATTGCGGGATGTGTCGTGCGCAGTTATTGGGTTTATATTCTCGCCAGCAAACCGAGGGGTAGCCTCTATATCGGGGTCACTAACGGCCTTATCCTTCGTGTGGAGCAACACAAAACCGCAAAAGGCTCCAGCTTCACCCGCAAATACAAGGTCAACCGCCTCGTCTGGTTCCAGGAGTTCGCTGATGTGCGAGAAGCCATCCAGCGCGAGAAGACGATGAAGGAGTGGCCGCGGGCTTGGAAGATCAATCTGATTGAAAGAGAGAACCCGCACTGGGAGGACCTCTATTCGTCGCTGCCCGGTGTGCGGCCTCCATTGATCAAGGGCGGTCGCTGATGGCTGGATCCCGGCAATAAATGCCGGGATGACATCTGCTACGCGGCGGCACCGGGCGTGGAGCGCGTTGCGGACTGCGGTGCGGCTGCGCCGGGACGGCCCGACAGCAGATCCTTTGCGAAATCGACGGTGCTGCGTCGGCCGACGCTGGAACGGCTGCGGGCCAGCCACTTCTCGGTCTCGCTGCGGCCGACGCCGTGCAGGTAGAGCAGGAGATCGAGGTCCGGCTTGCCCTTGCTCTCCGGCGGCAGGGAGCTGGTGAAACGACCCGCATCGATCACGTGAAAGCGTTGGCGGGCGAGGCGTGCATCGCCCGCATTGGCCGGTCCCGACCATCGACGGTGATGGGCGCGCACGGTCTCGATCAGCTGCATATCGCGCAGCATCGGCTGGTTGAAGGTGATCTGGTTGATGCGCGCGGTGATCTCACGCGCGGTCATCGGCACGCCCGGCTTGTCGATGCCGTTGAGCTTGACGATCAGCGTATCGCCGAACGGGCTCTCACGCCCGAGCGTCACGAGATCGGGATTGGCCGAGAAGCCGCCGTCCCAGTAAGCGTGCCCGTCGATGGTGACGGCATGGTGGATGGTGGGCAGGCAGGCCGAGGCCAGCACGCACTCGACCGTCATCTCGCGGCGGCGGAAGAGGCGGGGAAGGCCGTTGGCGACGTCGGTCGCGGCGATCAACAGCTCGGGACCGGAGCTGGCGCGCAGCTGCGCGAAGTCGACGTGCGCCTCGAGCAATTTGCGGAAGGGATCGAAATTCAAAGGATTGAAGTCGTAGGGCGAGAACAGGCTCGCCATCTGGGCGACCGCATTGGATTTGCTGATGCCCGCGAGCCAGGGATTGTTGCGCAGGAGATCGGGCACGCCGGCCTTTGCCACCGCCTCCCACACGGCCCTGAGCTTGGCGCGCGCACCGGCGCGGCCGCCTTCGACGAGCCCCCCCGCAACCGCCACGGCATTTACCGCCCCGGCGCTGGTGCCGCTGATCCAGCCGACCTCGATCGTCTCCTCCTCGAGCAGGCGATCGAGCACGCCCCAGGTGAAGGCGCCGTGCGCCCCGCCGCCCTCCAGCGCGAGGTTGAGACGTCGTTTTCGCCAGAAGGAAATCAAAGAAGGGGTGCCCCACTCGCCGCCGCGCTAGTGTGATGATCACGCTTCGGCCACCGCGTCCGAAGCCATCCTGCTTTGGCGCAACAAGACAGAGATCACGGCCGCATCATGGCAGCACGTCTGCCACCAGGACAACCGGCACACCCTCGATCGTGGCGTAGCGCGCATTGATGCCATAGACGGCGGCAAGGTGCTCGCTTTTCAGGACGTCCTCGGGCGCGCCGGCAGCAATTGTGCGGCCGGCCTGCATCAGCACAATCCTGTGACAGAAGCGCGCGGCGAGGGACAAGTCGTGCAGCGCCACCACCACGGTGCGCCCCGCCGACGCGAGCGCAGTCAAGTGGTGGAAGAGGGTGAGCTGGTGCGCGGGATCGAGTCCGGCTGCCGGCTCGTCGGCAAGCAGCGCAACGGGCTCCTGCGCCAGCGCACGAGCGACCAGCACGCGGGCGCGCTCGCCGCCCGACATCTCGAGCACGGGCCTCTCCGCCAGATGGCCGATGTCCATGGCGGCCAGAGCTGCATCGATGGCGCGCGCGTCGGCCGCGCTCTCGCCGGCCCCCATCGGCTGGTGCGGCAGCCGCCCGAGCGCGACGACGGCACGCGCGCTCAGAGCCCAGTGCGTGGTGCGCTCCTGGGGCAGGTAGGCCAGCGACCGGGCGCGCACCAGCGGCGGCCAATCGGCCATGGCGCGCCCGTCGAGGGTTACGGCCCCGGCGGAGGGCGTCAGGAGCCCGGCCAGGGCTTTGAGCAGCGTCGTCTTGCCGGCGCCATTGGGCCCGATCACGGCCGTCATCTCGCCGGTGTGCGCCACGAAATCGAGGCCACGCAGCACCTCGCGCGATCCCAGCCGCATGTGCAGTCCGCATGCCTCGATCTTCATGGCGCCAGCTCCGCCCGCGTCCTGAGCACCAGCCAGACGAAGAACGGCGCGCCGATGAGCGCGGTTAGCACGCCGATCCGCAGCTCCACCCACGGCTGGACGATCCGCAGCGCCACGTCGGCAAGCAGCAGCATGGTGGCGCCGCCGAGCGCGCTTGCCGGCAGCAGCAGACCCGGTCGGTGGTGCGCGAGCGGGCGCAGCATGTGCGGCACGATCAGCCCGACGAAGCCGATGATGCCCGTGACCGCCGTCGCCGCACCGACGCTGAACGCCGTGCCGGCCACCACGGCGAGCCGCGTGCGCGCAAGGTCTACCCCCAAGCTCCTGGCCGCATCCTCCCCGAGCGTCAGGGCATCGAGTGCGCGAGCGACTGTCAACAGCAGCGCCGCACCGATCAGGATGAGCGGCGCGCTGATCCAGAGCTGCGTCAGGCTGCGATCGGCGAGCGAGCCCATCATCCAGAACACCATCTCGACCGAGGCGAACGGGTTCTGCGACAGATTGAGCGCCAGCGAAATGAGCGCCGCGGCGATGCTCGACACCGCGAGCCCGGCAAGGATCAGCGTCACCGGTCCGCCGTGCGCGCCCGCCAGCGCCACCACGGCCAGCATGGCGACTGCGGCACCCGCGAGCCCGCCGACCGGCAGCGCCAGCGCGAACGCCTGCGACAGGCCCAGATGGATGGCCAGCACCGCGCCCAGTGCCGCGCCGCCCGAGACGCCAACCAGGCTCGGCTCGGCCAGCGGGTTGCGCAGGTAGCCCTGCAGCGCCGCCCCCGACAGTCCGAGCGCGCCTCCCACCAGCGCACCCAGGACGGCGCGCGGCAGGCGGATCTCCGTGAAGATCAGCGAGCGGGCCTCGCCCGTGGCCTCGATGCCGAGGCCGGCAGGGCCCATCGAGAGCGAGAGGATGAAGGCCGCGACCGTCGCCACGCCCAAGGCCGCGAGCAAATAGATCGGCTTGACGTCCGGCCGGCCGGAGATGGGCGTCATCGCCGGCGCGCCTCGATGCCGGCGCGCGCTTGCGCCAACTGCTCGATCGCATCGGCGATGTGCGGCGTGCCGCACAGCCAATAACGCCAGGGCAACTCGAGGGAAGCGCCGCGCCCGCGCAGCAGCCTGATGATCGGATGGCGCAGGTTGTCGGCCAGCGCCGTGCGGTATTCCTCGGCGTTGCTCGCCAGCACAAGCAGGTCCGGCGGCTCGGCGACCAGCGATTCCAGCGGCACCTGCCCCCCGCGCGTGAGGCGATAGGCGGCCGACATGTTGCGGAACCCGGCCGCGGCGAGCGCCGCGTCGGCCAGGCTGCCGGGGCCCGAGACCGTGCCGCCGATCTGATAGATGACAGCAGTGGCCGGCGGGTCGGCGGGTGCCGCCAACGCGGACAGCCGGCGATCGAAATCGGCCACCAACGCCTCGCCGTTGGCGCCCTCGCCGATGGCGGCGGCCACCGCACGCACGGAAAGGCGCACGCCGTCGAGGTCCTGCGGCTGCTGCACGACCACGACGTTGCGGCCCAGCCGGCGCAGCAGGTCGACGGTGGCCGAGACGCCGAAGGGGCCCGCCAGCACCAGATCGGGATCGTAGCGCAGCACGTCCTCGGCCACGCCGTGCGTGATGGGGATGCCGCGTGCCTTGTCGGGGATGGCCGAGACCGCCGGATCGGCGGCAAGGTGCGTCACGGCGGCGATGCGCCCGCGCTCCACCAGCTCGACGAGGAGCTGGTCGGTGCACAGGTCGAGCGAGACGATGCGGTGGGGCTTCGTCTCGTCCCCGAGCTGCGGTGCGCCGCCTGCGGGCACCGCAGACCCCCGTGCCGCCACGGCGATGGCAGCGAGCAGAAGCACGAAGAAGAGCGAAGCCGGCCCTCGCACGCGTTTGCGGTCCTCTGTTGCGCGGTCGGCGGTCCGCGCCCCTACCTCGCCGCGCCCGGCCTGGCGCCGATGCCGTCTGTCCCGCCGAAGGTGAGCTTGACGCCCGCGTAGGCGGCAATCGGCGCAGACTCGAAGCCGAACGTCTCTTGATAATGCTGGTTGAGCAGATTCTCCACCCGGCCGTAGATCTCGACACCCGGCGACACCTTGTAGGAGGCGGTGGCGTTGATGAGCCAGTAGTCGCTCAGCTCCACCCGCTGGCTCGGCGTGAAGAACGGCAGCACGAACGCGGTGTCGTCCATGCGACCGTTGTAGACGACGCCGAGCGTCGCCGACCCGCGCCCGCCATCGAACGCATAGGCAACGTCGGTGCGGGCTGAATGCGGCGGGCGGCGCACCTCGCGCTGCCCGTTGGGGTCGCGGGCGTCGGTATAGGTGTAGGCGCCGCCCAGCGTCAGGTTGCGGGCGAGCTTGAAGCGCGCCGACACCTCCACGCCCTCGCGCGTGCTCTCGCCCGGCAGGTTGATGGCAGTGAAGTTGCCGATGCCGGGATCGAAGAAGAAGCCGTTGATCTTGTCGGTGAGGTTGGCGCGGAAGTAGGTCACGTCGAACAGCGTCCGGCCCTGGTGGAAGGTAAATTCCAGACCTGCGTCCCAGCCGAAGCTCTTTTCCGGCGTGAGGCCGGGATTGGGCCGGAAGAACTGGTCGGTGCCGAACTGCTCGAACATGGTCGGCAGCTTCACGGCGGTGCCCACGCTGGCGTGGGGCCGCGCGTTGAGCTCCCGCAGCACGAGCGAGGCCGCCGTGCGCCAGGTCGTGAAGTCCTGGAAGTTGTCGTTGTCGTCGCGGCGTACGTTGGCGGTGAGGAACAGCCGGTCGGCGAAGGCGCCACGCCATTCGCCCGTATAGGCGATGCGACCGCGCTCGCGCAGCCGGCCGTCGGCAAAGGTGCCCTCGGGCGTGAATTGCTCGTCCTCCTTCTCGATGCGGCCAGAGAACGACTGCTTGATGCCCGGTGCCTCCAGGCGGTAGGTGGCGAGATAGGAGACCTTGTCGTTCTCGCTGGTATTCTTGCTGCGGCTGAAGAACGTGCGGTCGGTGTCGGTCGTCACCGTCCCGTTGTGGTTGGCGCGGACCTCCTGCGTGAACCTTCCGTCCGGCGTGTCCCAGCGCAGGTTGGCTCCCGCCAACAGCACGCGGTTGCCTAGCGTCGAGCGATCGTCGAAGGCCGTCGCCAAAGTGCCGGCGAGGGCCGGATCGAATATGTTGCCGAAGCCGTCGCGGTCGGCCGTCTTCTCAGTGTGACGCACGGTGAAATCGAGCGTGACGCCCGGCAGCAGCTTGGCCCCGCCGCGCAAGGTGAACGTGCCGATCCGCGACCCGTCGTTCTCGCCTCCCGTGGGCGAGATGTTGAAGCCGTCGGTGGCGCGCAGGCTGTAGGAGACGGCCAAATGCGCGTTGTCGTTGCCGCCTGCCGCGCGCATGGCGAGATCGCGGGTGCCGAAGGAGCCTGCCTCGCTGCGCATGGTCACGGTCAGCGGGCCCTTGCCGTCGCGGGTAATGATGTTGATGACGCCGCCCACGGCATTGGAGCCGTAGAGGCCGCTCATGGGTCCGCGGATCACCTCGATGCGCGCGATGTCCTCGGCCGACAGGTTGGAGAAGTCGAACTCGCCATCGGCGATGTTGTTGGCCTCGATACCGTCGATCAGCACCAGCGTGTGGTTGCCCTCCGCGCCGCGGATGCGCACCTGCGTGAAATTGCCGACGCCGCCGCTGCGGTTGACCGCGACTCCGGGCAGGCTGCGCAGGGCGTCCACGGCGGTTCGCACCTGCTGGTTGCGCAGCTCCTCGCCCGTGACCACCGACACGGCATTGCCAATGGTGTAGGCGGGAGCCCCGCCGACCGTGTCGCCCGTGCCGACGCTCTCGGCGGGTGCGGCCGGCGCGGTCTGGCCTTCGACCGGGGCCCCGGTGGCCGAGCGCGGACGCGGCGCCTCGAGCGTGGCGCCCTGCACCGTGATGGCCGGCAGCGCGGTTGGCTGCTGAGCAACAGCAGGCGAGGAAACGAGCGGCAGGACGGCAAGCCCTGCAGCGGCGGCGTATGACTTTCCTGAGTACGACTTTCCTGACAACGAACGCATGGCGCCTCTCCAACAGCTGGAGCGAGCGTCGCTTCGGGCTTGTCGTTGGGAGCAAACGAGCACGCCGATGCATGCGCCGCGCATCGCGGCACCGTTCAGGCCATCGACGCTGACGTTTTGTTTCCCCAGGCGGACACGACCGGCACGACCTCTCGCTCGAACACGAGCCGTCGCCACTACGGGTGTCCGTTCAACCGCGCGCCCCGCGCGGATGATGGGCGACTGGTGCCGGCAGGTCTCCTGGCTCGCGGCTCATGCGCATCGCCTCCGCCTTCCCGCCGGTTGCCCGGCAGTGGCATGAGGGGCGACGCTCGCCGCTTACAGTTGCGGGGGCAGCCGCGGCTTTGAGGAGGTAAGCCCTCGCACCGCGTTCCCTTTTCCGACGCCTAGTACCCGTGGCTTGTGCCAGACCTACACAGTCGAGCACGGCCGCGGATGGAAGTATTCTCGCGACTTTCCGCGTGACCCGCAACCCGTGGTCACAAAAAAGTCCGGACCCGTTACTTCGGAACATCATTCCTTGCCGAGCAGGCGGCGCTCGAACTCCGTATAAAGACGCCGCCACCAATTGCCGCCGATCCAAGTGCATCGCGCCTTTCGATCTCGTTCGCCACGGCATCCGCCGCCGGCTTCTACTGCTTTTGTGGAGCAGCTTTGTCGAGCGCCAAATTGAGCGCCAGCACGTTGACGCGGGGCTCGCCGAGGAGGCCGAGGGTACGACCTTCTACGTTCTGGTTGACCAGCTGTCGCACGCGGTCTTCGGGCATGTTTCGCGCCTTGGCGACGCGCGGCACCTGGAACAGAGCGGCCTCGGGAGAGATGTGCGGGTCGAGCCCGCTTCCCGTCGTGGTCACCAGGTCGATCGGAACCTGCGCCTTTGCGTTTTCCTCCTTCAGCTTGTCGACATCGCCCTTGACGCGGTCGATCAAGGCCTTGTTGGTGGGGCCGAGGTTCGAGCCACCCGAGTTGGCCGCGTTGTAGGGCGCATCGACCGTCTTGGTCGCATCCTTGGGATCGGGCGTATTCGTCGCGGACGGCCGGCCGTGGAAGTATTTGTCGTCGGCGAAGACCTGGCCGATCAGCGCGGAGCCAATGACCTTGCCGTCTTTCTCGATCATGCTGCCGTTCGCCTGTCGCGGGAACAGCACCTGGGCCAAACCCGTCATGGCCAGCGGGTAGAGGAGGCCGGTGATCAAGGTGAGGGCGATCAGCAGGACGATCGCCGGGCGGATCTCTTTCAACATGGGCATTCTCCTCAAGCGAGGTGCAGGACCGTGACGACGAGGTCGATGGCCTTGATTCCCACGAACGGGATGATGATGCCGCCGACGCCGTAGACCAGCAGGTTGCGCCGCAGCAGCGGCCCCGCGCCGATCGGGCGATAAGCGACACCCTTCAGCGCCAGTGGGATCAGCGCGATGATGATCAACGCGTTGAAGATGATCGCCGACAGGATGGCGCTCTGCGGGCTCGCCAGCCCCATGATGTTGAGCGCCTGCAGCTGCGGATAGAAGGCCACGAACATCGCGGGTATGATGGCGAAGTACTTGGCCACGTCGTTGGCGATCGAGAACGTGGTGAGCGCGCCGCGCGTCATCAGCAGCTGCTTGCCGATCTCCACCACCTCGATCAGCTTGGTCGGGTTGGAGTCGAGATCGACCATGTTGCCGGCCTCGCGCGCCGCCACAGTGCCCGTGTTCATGGCGACGCCGACGTCGGCCTGAGCGAGCGCGGGGGCGTCGTTGGTGCCGTCGCCGCACATGGCGACCAGCTTGCCCTTGGCCTGCTCGTCGCGGATCAGCCTGAGCTTGTCCTCCGGTGTCGCCTGGGCCAGGAAGTCGTCCACACCTGATTCCGCGGCGATCGCGGCGGCGGTGGTCGGGTTGTCGCCCGTGATCATGATGGTGCGGATGCCCATGCGCCGCAGCTCGGCGAAGCGCTCGCGGATGCCGCCCTTGACGATGTCCTTCAGGTGGATGACGCCGAGCAGCTTGCCGTCCCGCGCTACCGCCAGCGGCGTGCCGCCGGATTTGGCGATCCCTTCCGCGATGGCGTGAATCTCGCGCGCTGCCTCGGTACCGACGGCCGGTTTAAGCGCAACGGCCGCAGAAGAACGCCCTACGGCCGCCGTGGACCCGCCATTGAGGAAACTCAAAATGGAGTCAACGGCACCCTTGCGGATCGACGTGGTGCCGAACTCGACGCCGCTCATGCGCGTCTGAGCCGAGAACGGAATGAACTTGGCGTTGAGCTCGTTCACCTCGCGACCACGGATGCCATGCTTCTCCTTGGCCAGCACGACGATGGAGCGACCCTCCGGCGTTTCGTCGGCGAGCGAGGCCAGCTGGGCCGCATCGGCGAGCTCCTGCTCGGTCACCCCGCGCAAGGGCTTGAGCTCGGTCGCCTGGCGGTTGCCGAGCGTGATGGTGCCGGTCTTGTCGAGCAGGAGCGTGTCGACATCGCCGGCGGCCTCCACCGCACGGCCCGACATGGCCAGCACGTTGAAGCGAACGAGGCGGTCCATACCGGCGATGCCGATGGCGGACAGCAGCGCGCCGATGGTGGTGGGGATCAGCGTCACGAACAGCGCTACCAGCACGACGATCGAGACGGTGCCGCCCGCGTAAGCCGCATAGCTCGGGATGGTCGCCGTGGCGAAGACGAAGATGATGGTGAGCCCGACCAGCAGGATGTTGAGCGCGATCTCGTTGGGGTCTTCTGGCGCTCGGCGCCCTCCACCAGCTTGATCATGCGGTCAAGGAAGGTCGAGCCGAGCGCGGCTGATATGCGCACCTTGATCCAGTCGGACAGCACCACCGTGCCGCCGGTGACTGCCGAACGGTCGCCGCCGGACTCGCGGATGACCGGCGCAGACTCGCCGGTGATGGCGGCCTCGTTGACCGAGGCAATGCCCTCGATCACTTCGCCGTCCGAAGGGATGAAGTCGCCGGCTTCCACCAGCACGATATCGCCGACCTTCAGGCTGGTGCCGGGGACGAGCTTGTAATTCTTCGAATTGGCAGCACCCAGCAGCTTCGCCTGCGTCTCGGTGCGCTGACGCCGCAGCGAGTCTGCCTGCGCCTTGCCGCGGCCCTCGGCAACGGCCTCCGAGAAGTTGGCGAACAAGACCGTCAGCCACAGCCACAAGATGATCTGGAAGGTGAAGCCGATGCTGGGCCCACCCGTAATCAGGTCGCGAATGAGGAAGACCGTGGTCAGGACCGTAACGATCTCGAGCACGAACATGACCGGATTCTTCATCAGGACTCGCGGATTGAGCTTGACGAAGGCCGAGCCGATCGCCGGCACCACAATCTTGGGATCGAACAGCGCCGAGACCGGCATGCTCTTGCGGATAGTCGAGGTTTCCATGGAGGTGACTCCTGCGTAGCGTTTTCCGGCGAAGTCGTCCCTCGGACTTGATCCAAGGGCAGACTTGTCGAGCCAAAGGCTAATTCGATGAGAACAGCGTGCCCGCGGTCATCGCGAAGTGCTCGACGAGCGGACCGAGCGCGAGCGCCGGGAAAAACGTAAGGCCGCCGACGATGACGATGACGCCGACGACCAGGCCGACGAACAGCCCGCCCGTGGTCGGGAAGGTGCCGGCAGAGGCTGGCACGGTCTTTTTGGCCGCCAGCGAGCCGGCGATCGCCATGGCCGGGATGATCATCCAGAAGCGGCCGACCAGCATCGCGATGGCACGGGTG
>VBAB01000582.1 GCA_005888525.1 Alphaproteobacteria bacterium | reverse complement strand
GACGATCGCCACCCGAAATCCACCCGGGGGCATGGAATGCCGCTCCGGCGCCTTGTCCTCGTGGAAGGTGATCTGCACGCTCGACACCCCCGCCATGCCCATCACCTCCTGCACCAGCGTCGGCGGCGGATGGCGATAGCGCCGGCCCCAGGGCCCGCACAGCACGATGCTGTACCCGTCGCGGCGGTCGGCGTCGGCATAGCGCCAGACCCGATCGCGGTAGAGGCCGACGAAGGCCTCGGTCCAGCCGGCGCCGTAGAGGTCCGGCCACTGGTCGGACAGCCGCAGATGCGCCTCGATGATGCTGCCACCGATGGTCTCCAGGTTGAGGATGCCCGTGAAACCCTCGAGATTCCGGATGATCCAGGTCCCGCACGCAGCCTCCAGCGGCGGATCGGCTGCCGCGTGAATGGTCCAACGGTCGAACATGCCCTCGCCGGTTGCAAGACCGGTCGCGTGTCGCCACCACTTGGGCACGCCGGCGACGAGCGCAACGTCGCTCGAGACGTGCCGGCCTTCGAGCAGCGTCATCCAAAAATGCCCCGCCGTGTGGTGACGATCATAGTCTTCAGCCGAGTGCAGGATGCGGCTGCCGGCGCCGAGCCCGCGGAAGTTCATGATGGGCTTGGAGAATACCGGGAACTGCGGCGGCATGGTGCCGTGCGGGCCGGCCGCCAGACCCTGGCTGAGCGCCACCTGCAATTTGTCGAACACCCAGCGGTGGGCGGGGTTCCACTCCCACGCCTCCGGGTCGTCGGTGGGAATGTAAAGATCCGGCGGGCAATCCACGGCATCGAAATACTGGTGGCGCCAGGGCGCTGGCTCGATGATCGGCACTTCCGGGGGTCCGTTATTCGCGAATGACGGTGCTGCATGAGGCGGGAGCGGCTATACTAATCGCAGCCGCAAGGCGTCTGCCAATGCTAATCACGACGGAGGAACGCCATGGCCCAAGCGACCGCCGAGCCCGCCATCAAGGCCTATTGGCAGCCCGGCTGCACCAGCTGCCTGCGCATGAAGGAGTTCCTCACCAGGCACGGGGTGCCTTTCGTCTCCGTCAACGTGCTGGCCGACAAGGCTGCCTTCGCGGAGCTCGCCGAGCTCGGCATCCGCAGCGTGCCGATCGTGCGCCGCGGCAAGGATTGGGCGAACGGCCAGGTGCTGAAGGACGTGGCGCGCGTGGCCGGCATCAAGTGGGGCGGCGCAAAGATGCTCCCGGTGCCTGAGCTCGTCTCCCGACTCGTGACGATACAGCAAGCTGCGCAACGGCTGTTTGCCCAGATCCCCGACGACAAGCTCGGCCAGCAGCTGCCCAATCGACCGCGCAGCTATGCCCAGCTTGCCTACCACATCTTCAACATCGCCGACGCCTTCCTGGAGCACGAGGTGCAGGGCCTGCCCCTGAAGGAGGGCGCCTACAACCGCGTGCCGCCGCCCGAGATGAAGACCAAGGAGCAGATCCTGGACTACGGCCGCAACGTGCTGTCGGGGATCGAGACCTGGTGGCGCGGCCCGGGCCAGACCGCGAACTTCGACACCAAGGCCAGCGTCTACTACGGCAGCGTCACCCTGCACGACTATCTGGAGCGCACCACGTGGCATTCCGGCCAGCACGTGCGCCAAATGATGATGGTGCTCGGCATGCTCGGGATTGCGCCCGACCGGCCGGTCGGCAAGGAGACCTTCGACGGGCTGCCAATGCCGGACAAGGTTTGGGATGACGAGAAGCCGGCTGCGTAGAGCCGCCGCTTGCTATGGGGTCGGGAAGGGCTGTCACGCGCCCTCGCCCTGTGCGGCGCGAGCAAGGTCGGGACCATCGTGCCCTACCATCATCACAGCCAGCCCTTGCGCTTGAAGTAGACCCACGGCAGCACGGCCGAAACCACCATCATCCCCAGCGCGAACGGATAGCCCCACAGCCATTCGAGCTCCGGGATGTGCTTGAAGTTCATGCCGTAGACCGTGCCGACCAATGTCGGCGGCATCAATGCGACCGCCAGCACCGAGAAGATCTTGATGATGGTATTCTGCTCGTTGTTGATCATGCCCAGCGTGGCCTCGAGCAGGAACTGGATTTTGCTCGACAGGTAGCCGATGTGGTCGGCCAGCGATCTCACGTCCCGGCTGGCGGTCTTGACGCGGCCCCTCAGTAGCTTCTCATCGCCCCGCTCTCCCATGACGTGCCCGAGATAGGTCGTGAGCCGGTCGAGTGTGAGCATCGATTCCCTCGATCTCGAGGTCAGCTCACCCTCCCGCCCGATCATCTGGATCGTCACGTCGAACCCGTGCGTTGGGCCGCGGTTCCGGCCTTTGCCGGCGAAGATAGCGTGTGACAGCTTGTCGACCTCGACTTGGATACGCTCCACGCGGTCGGCCTCACGGTCGATGATGGCCTCGAGGAGGCCGACCATGACGGCCGTGCCCGTCATGCACGCGGCGTCCTTCTTCTGCGCCCGGCTGATGAATATCGGAAAGGCGCGCGGCTCCGCGTAGCGCACCGTGACCAGGCGGTTGCCGGCCAGGATGAAGGTGATGGGCGTGCCGACCGGCGGCTCGAACAGCGGGTCCGGCTGATGCAGGACGACGGCCGTCATGTAGTGCCCGCCGCCCTCCTGATAGAGGCGGCTCGAGGCCTCGATCTCGGACATCTCCTCGCGCGTCGGCACAGAGATGGAAAGCGCCTTCTCGACCAGCAGGTCCTCGTCCCTGGTCGGGTTCAGCAGGTCGATCCACACCGCCGCGTGGGTGATCGGTGCCGGCCCCTCGCGCTTGATCAGCGCACCTTCCATGGCGTCGTACACGGTGAGCATCGGCGGCCTCCGGCTTTCTCAACCGCCCTATTGCCCCTTCGGGGCGAGTCGCAAGCGCGCAGTCGCCGGCCGGAGCAAGGCGCGGCGCATGGTCACGACCCGGTGGAGCTCATCGGCTGCGCCGCCAGATGCGAGCGCCACGGCCAAACGAGTGCAACGAAGCCGGCCAGCGCGACAAGGAGGAGACCTGCGATCATCCACTCCTGGCTTCCAACCCCCACGAGGCGGACCGCCCAGTCGTTGAGGTCCTCGTAGCGCAGGACGGCGACGCCGGCGGTGACCACACCCGCAATCTGGCCGATCATCTCACCCTGCCTGCCGAGCCGGCGCAGGAAGTAGAAGAGCAGCAGCAGCGCCCAAGGTGCGATCACCAGGCTCAGCCGCAGGTGCGGCCCGCTCTGCGTGCGCCCAAACAGGACGTCGGCGGTCGCCTGGTAGCCGTAGTCCATGGCCGGCCAGAACAGCATGGCAAACGCGCCGATGATGACCCCGCGCTCGACCGCAGGAATGATTTCCCGGTAGAGCAGATCGATCCTGTCGCGCCAAGCGGCGAGCAGGAGGCCGATGGCGATGACGATCAGGACGAAGAAGATCCTGAGCGGCAGGAAGATCGCTTCGTAGACGGCCACCAGCGAGCGCTGCGCCGGATCAGCCTGCAGCCGCGCGACCTCGTCGCCAAATCGCTTCTGCACCTCGCAGCAAGCCGCAGCCTTCAGGCGGGCGTCGGCTGGGAAGCAGTGGCGCTCCTTCTCCATCTCCTCGGGGGTCTCCAGCATCGGGTCGATCTCGCAGCTGCGCGCGAACTTGGAAAGGCCCACCCGGGTTTGTCCCGCCTTGCGCAGGCTCGCCAGCGTGGCGAGGATTGGCGCGCGTCGGCATGGCGCGCTGCCCGCGCCGGCCCCGCAGCCCGCGGGATCGCCCCTGTCGGCAGCCAGCGCACGCGGCGAGACCTCCCAGACGGCGCGCGGTTTGGCGTCCAGCCACCAGGCGACGCCGTAGGAGATCGCCGCCAGCGCGACGAGGCCGGCCAGGAAGCGCAGCTTGCCGTAGGGCAGATGCCGCCAATAGAGGTCCATGAATACGACGGAGGGCAGATAGAAGGCGGCGAGCGCCAGAATGCCGAAGACGGGAAAAAAGAGGAAGATGTGGCTGTGGGCGATGATCATCGACCGCCAGTCGGTGCCCTGGAACTCCTGGATCAGGAGGCCGGTCGAGGCCACGAAGGACACACCGAGGATGAGATAGGCGACAGCAACGAAGACACGCGCAAGCGTCATGGGCTCCCTCACATTATCCCCCGCCCTGCAAACGCAAGCCGATTATCTGCGCTTGCCGACCCTTAGGCTAGAGCGGGATCGCTTCAGCCCCACGTTGCATTTGGGAGCAGGCAATTCCATCTGAAGCGATCCTGCTCTAGTGTACGCCAAATCGCGAAAAGCCGCCGCCAACGCCAGCCGGAGCACCCAATGGCCAACATCAACGCAGGCCCCTTCACGACCCGGCCGGAGATCGACGGGACCTTCGGGGTCGTTGCCTCCACTCATTGGATCGGGACCGCGGTCGGCATGGGCACTCTGGAGCGCGGTGGCAACGCGTTCGATGCCGGCATCGCCACGGCCTTCACGCTGCAGGTGGTGGAACCGCACCTGTGCGGGCCCGGCGGCGACGTGCCCGTCATGCTCTACGACGCCAAGGCGAAGAAGCCCATCGTCGTGTGCGGGCAGGGCCCTGCTCCTGCCGGCGCAACGATCGCGCACTATCGCGACCATCTCGGGCTCGACATCGTCCCAGGCACCGGCCTGCTGCCCGCCTGCGTGCCGGGGACGTTCGAGACCTACATGATGATCCTGCGCGACTTCGGCACGCTCAGGCTGCGCGACGCGCTGGAGCCCGCCATCGCGTACGCCCGCAACGGTTATCCGCTGGTCGAGCGCGCCTGCTCTACCATATCCACCGTCGCGCAGCTCTTCCGCGAGCACTGGCCGACCTCGGCGGCCGTCTATCTGCCCGGCGGCAAGGTGCCTGCGCCCAACTCGCTCTTCACCAACGTGCGGCACGCCGAGACCTACGAGCGCATCCTGAAGGAGGCCGAGGCCGGCGGCGGCGGGCGCGAGGCGGAGATCGAGCGGGCGCGGCGCGCCTGGAGCCAGGGCTTCGTCGCCGAGACGATCGATGCGTTCTGCCGCACCAGCGAGGTGATGGACGTCAGCGGCCGGCGGCACAAGGGTGTGCTCACGGCCCATGACATGGCGAAATGGCTGCCGACCATCGAGGAGCCGGTCCACTTCGACTACGGCAATTATCGCGTGATGAAGCCCCATGCGTGGACGCAGGGCCCGGTGCTGCTGCAGATGCTGGCGCTGCTCGAGGGCTTCGACCTCGACAAGCTCGCCCCCACAGATCCCGATTTCGTGCACACGTGGGTGGAGTGCGCCAAGCTCGCCTATGCCGATCGCGAAGCCTTCTACGGCGATCCCAAGTTCGTCGACGTGCCGATGGGGACGCTGCTGTCGGAAGCCTACAACGCCGAGCGGCGCAAGCTCGTGGGCGCGCAGGCTTCCCTGGACCAGCGGCCCGGCCGGATCGAGGGCTACAGCGGACGCGTCATCGTCAAAGGCGCGCGAGAAGCCGCGGCCGGCGCCGGCGAGCCCACGTTTGCTCGCCTGCACACGGGCCACGGCGCCGACGAGCAGAAAGTCGAGAGCAGCGGCAAGGTGATCGGCGACACCGTGCACATCGACATCATCGACAAGGCCGGCAACATGTTCACCTCCACGCCGTCGGGCGGCTGGTTGCAGTCCTCCCCGGTGATCCCGGCGCTCGGCTGGCCGCTGGGCTCGCGCGGGCAGATGTTCTGGCTGGAGGAGGGACTGCCCGGCTCACTCGCCCCCGGCAAGCGGCCGCGCTCGTCGCTCTCGGTCGGCATGGCCTTCCGCGACGGGAAGCCCTACATGAGCTGGGGCACGCCCGGCGGCGACCAGCAGGACCAGTGGAGCTGCCAGCTGTTCCTGCGCCACGCCAGCAAGCACAGCGCCAAGCCGAAGATGAACCTGCAGGAGGCGATCGACGCGCCGGCCTGGCACATCGAGCACTTCCCGCTCTCCTTCTGGCCCCGCACCGCGCGACCCGGCGTGCTGGTGGTGGAAGGCCGCCTGCCCAAGGCCACCATCAAGGAGCTGGAGCGGCGCGGCCACAAGGTGGAAGTCGGCCCCGACTGGTCCGAGGGCCGCCTCAGCGCCGCCTCCCAGGACGGCGTGCGCCGCAAAGCCGCCGCCAACGCCCGCGGCATGCAGGGCTATGCGGTGGGGCGGTGAGGCGCGAAGGCGGGGACCCAGGCCACCGGGCCGAGCAGGTGCGGAAAGATGCATGGATTCCCGCCTGCGCGGGAATGACGAATGCCATGGGGCAAACGCGATGCCTGAAGCGCTGCGCAATACGCCGCCCGCTATGACCGTGGCCGATTTCCTCGCTTGGTCCGGGGACGGGAGCGGCCGTAGGTACCAGCTTGTCGATGGCGAGATGCGAGCGATCTCTATCGGCACTACGACACGTGGCTCGGTGCAGGCCACGCTGGCCTATATGCTCGCCAATCATCTCGACGCCAAGGACAGTCCGTGCCACGCGCTGATTAGACCATGCGTCGCTCCGCGTATACGCGCCAGCCAGAAGAGCCGGGCCAGTACATTGTTCCTCATCCAATCCTTCTGGTTGAAATTCTCTCCTCCGATGACGCCCGCGATACGTGGGACAACGTGTGGTCCTACACGACGATCCCCAGCGTGCGCGAGATCGTCGTCGTGCATTCGACGCGTGTGTTTGCCGAACTGCTGCGGCGCGACCCGGACAGCAACTGGCCGGCAGAGCCCGAGGAGATCGGGCCTGACGGCACCCTGCGGCTCGAGAGCATCGCGTTCACCTGTCCCCTGCCTGCTGTATACGCGCAGACGCATCTCGCGCGAGCCTGACACCC
>VBAB01000581.1 GCA_005888525.1 Alphaproteobacteria bacterium | reverse complement strand
ATCTCGCGAAGAACATGCAATTGGATGGTCCGAACCAGCTGTGGGTAGCTGACATCACCTATGTCACAATCGCGACCGGCTTTGTGTACTTGGCTGCGATCCTTGATGCTTGGTCCCGTCGGGTCGTAGGTTACGCCATCAGCCGCTCGATCGATGCACGGCTCGCTGTTGCTGCACTCAAGGCCGCCATCAGCGCCCGCAATCCACAAAGGGGTTGCGTGCATCATTCCGACCGTGGGTCGCAATATGCCTCCGAAGCCTATCGCGCCGTCTTGCAAAAGCATGGTCTCACCGGCTCCATGGGCAGGCGCGGCAATCCCTACGACAATGCCAAGGCCGAGAGCTTTATGAAGACACTCAAGGTCGAAGCCGTGTATCTGATGGCATACGAAACCTTCGAGGACGTTACAGCCGACCTCCCCCGCTTCATCGACGAGGTTTACAACACCCGCAGACTCCACTCCGCGCTAGGCTATCTGAGCCCCGCGCAATACGAGGATCGCCACGCCCAGCAGCCTGTCAAAACCGCCGCCTGAAATTGTCCACCATCAGGGGCGCACTCCATGAGTCGGGGGATCGGCGTCCAAAATTGACCCCCTGAAGATTGGCCTGATCCGCTGCTCGCTTTGATTCGAAGCGAGCGGTGAGGGGGAATGCTGACAGTGGAGACGATCGGCCGGATTCGGCGCGAGCATTTTATCAAAGGCAAGACGATCAGAGAGATCGCGCGGGACCTGAGGGTGTCCCGCAACACGGTCCGCAAAGTACTGCGGTCGGGTGAGACGGCATTCGAGTACGAGCGGAATGTCCAGCCACGTCCGAAGCTCGGACGATGGACGGTAGAACTCGACGAGCTGTTGACGAGCAATGCGGCCAAGCCGACCCGTGAGCAGCTGACGTTGATCAGGATTTTCGAGCAACTACGCGAGCGCGGTTACGAGGGCGGCTACGATGCTGTGCGTCGTTATGCCAGGCGATGGGCCAAGCAGCACGGGCAAGCGACGGCTGCGGCCTATGTCCCGCTGAGCTTTGCTCCTGGGGAAGCCTACCAGTTCGACTGGAGCCACGAAGTCGTCCTGCTGAACGGTGTGACCGTGATCGTGAAGGCCGCCCATGTCCGGCTTTGCCACAGCCGCATGCTGTTCGTGCGGGTCTATCCTCGCGAGACGCAGGAGATGGTGTTCGACGCCCACGACCGAGCGTTTGCGCTGTTCAAGGGTGCCTGCAGGCGCGGCATCTACGACAACATGAAGACGGCGGTGGAGACGGTGTTTGTCGGCAAGGCCCGCGTTTACAATCGCCGCTTCCTGCAGATGTGCAGTCATTACCTCGTCGATCCGGTCGCCTGCACCCCGGCATCTGGATGGGAGAAGGGGCAAGTCGAGAACCAGGTCGGGCTCGTCCGCGAGCGGTTCTTCACGCCCCGTCTGCGGTTCAAGACCTACGATGAGATGAACGCCTGGCTGCTCGACAAATGCATCGCCTACGCCAAGGTGCATCGCCATCCGGAGCTGACTGACCAGACAATCTGGGATGTGTTTGAGGCGGAGCGGCCGAAGCTCGTTCCCTATGCAGGCCGATTCGATGGCTTCCACGCGGTACAGGCGTCGGTATCGAAGACCTGCTTGGTGCGCTTCGACAACAACAAGTACTCGGTAGCGGCCAGGGCAGTCGGGCGTCCAGTCGAAGTCCACGCCTACGCCAATCGCGTCGTGATCCGCCAGGACGGACGGATTGTCGCCGAACATTCCCGTTCATTCGGGCGCAACGACACGCTCTATGATCCCTGGCACTACGTTCCGGTGCTCGCCCGCAAGCCCGGCGCCTTACGCAACGGCGCTCCCTTCAAGGATTGGGTACTGCCGGCCGCAATGGAGCGCGTGCGGCGCAAGCTCGCTGGCGCCGACGATGGCAATCGACAGATGGTCGACATCCTCACCGCGGTGCTCACCGACGGGCTCCCGGCGGTCGATGCTGCCTGCGCGGAGGCGATTGCCCACGGCGTTCACTCTGCCGATGTCATCCTCAACATCCTAGCCCGCCAACGTGATCCCGGGCCGCCGGCCACGATCCTCACGCCGGCAGCGCTGACGCTACGCCATGCACCCGTCGCCGATTGTGCCCGTTACGACAATCTCAGGAGAACCATATGATGGAACGCACTCAACTCTTCGACCTCATGGGCGAGCTCAAGCTCTACGGCATGAAGGCCGCCTTCGACGAGATCATGACCACGGCCATCAAACGCCAGCATGAGCCTCAGCACATCGTCGGCGATCTGCTCAAAGCCGAGATTAACGAGAAGCAAGCGCGCTCGATCAAGTACCAGCTCACGGTCGCCAAGCTACCGCTTGCAAAGGACCTTGAGGACTTCCAGTTCGAGGGCACGCCGATCAACCAGACGCTCGTGCACGATCTCGCAAGCGGCGGCTTCATTGCCCAGCAACGCAACGCTGTGCTGGTCGGCGGTACCGGCACCGGCAAGACCCATCTTGCCATCGCCATTGCCAGAAGCTGCATCCGCTCTGGCGCTCGCGGTCGGTTTTACAACGTGGTCGATCTCGTCAACCGACTCGAGACCGAGACCCGCAACGGACGGCAAGGTCGGATTGCCGATCATCTGACCCGCATGGACTTTATCGTCCTCGACGAACTCGGCTATCTGCCCTTCGCACAATCCGGTGGCCAGCTCCTATTCCACCTCGTCAGCCGTCTCTACGAGCGCACCTCAATAATCGTCACCACCAACCTCGCCTTCGGTGAATGGCCGAGCGTCTTCGCAGACGCAAAGATGACGACCGCGCTGCTCGATCGTCTGACCCACCACTGCGACATCATCGAAACCGGAAACGACAGCTGGCGCTTCAAAAGCCGAGCTGACGATCACACCCCAACCCGCGCTCGCGCCGTCTCCGCAACCCCGACCAGCTCCGACGGCGCGAGCGCTAGCGCCCGAACCCGTCGCTCAAAAGGGTCAAAATTGGACGCCGATCGCGGGTCAAATTTGGAAGCCGATTGACAAGCCAGCATTGGATACTCTCGGCAATGACGGTGCGTTTTGCCGCCGCTTTCGCTATTGAAGCACGGCCCATCATCGGCTTCGGTTCCTCACCTTCCCGATGCGGACCGTACCTCTCACACGGGCAAGAACTATCTCTTGCCGTTCCCCGACGATTATTTTCCGCCGAAAGAACTGCCGCCGCCGAAAGAGGAAATCGTCCTGGTCGATCGGCAAATTTGAAAAGACGAGGCCGCCAACTGAGGCGGCCTCTTGCCCGACCAGGATCGGGCGGTAGTGGCCCCTCTAGCTGCAGAGTGCCC
>VBAB01000580.1 GCA_005888525.1 Alphaproteobacteria bacterium | reverse complement strand
TGCGACTCTCATGGTCGTAGGCATTTGCTTGACCTCCTGGGAGCTGAACCGAACTACAAACCACCGGCGCTCCTCCAAGACAGCAAAAAGCGCAGGTTTAGTCCGGGCCGAGTGATGAATTAAACGCGGGCACCGTAACCATTACCACTCCACTAGTGAGCATCCTAGACAACGACCACGCACTTGCAGCATCGTAAGGAAAACCACGACAATCTCCTTCCCACGATGGCGACTGGTAACAGACGCTTCAAGCTCCCGCACCCGGCGCTCCTCCTCGCATCCAATTTGCGCCTGTCCCGCCCGTCATCGACCGGCCATGATCCAAGACCAGAGTTCTTCATCAAAGACGAACCTTTGGAGGAAACATCGATGCTTCGCAAGCTTATGATAGGCACCCTCGCGAGCGCAGCCATTGCGCTTGCCGGGGCGGCACTCGCCCAGGGCCAGTTCGGGACTGCCGCCGAGGCCAAGGCGATGATCGAGAAGGCAGCTGCGGAATTGAAAACCAACGAGGCGGCGGCACTGGCAAAATTCAACAAGGGTGAGGGCGGCTTCAAGGACCGCGACCTGTACGTATTCTGCTACGACATGAATACCGCCAAGTTCACCGCGCACGGTGCGAACCAAGCCCTATTAGGTACCGACGTCAAAGCGCTGAAGGAGAAGGATGGCTCACCTCTCGGTGAGAAGGTCTTCAACGCATCCAAAGAAGGGACGTTCACGACCGTCTCTTATAATTTCCCCAAGCCCGGAACGACGGAGCCAGTGCCAAAAGAATCTTATGTAACCCGAGTTGGCAATCAAGGTTGTGGCGTCGGCTACTATAAGTAAGGCGTGAATCACAGGGGCCGCGCTTTAGCCAGCGCGGCCTTGCGTTGACAAATCCAATACGTCCACGACAACTCTCAGCTACTATCGCGACCGGCGAGTCTCGTCCAGATTCACCCGTTCCGAGAACGTTGAGCGCTCTTGCCCCGGGCGTGCTTTGCTTTCTGCGCCGCCTTTTTTTGGGACCACCGGCCGCTCACCGCACCCGCTCCAGCAGACCGGGGTTGCGCTTTGGCTCCTCCACCTTCACTCGCTTGCCAAATCCGGCCTTTTTTCTGCTTGCCGATCTCTTGCGCACTTCCTCCTCCACAGTCGCCGGTCCAACTGTCCAACCCAACACAGCTTAATCGGCCATTAACTACGAGGTGGTCCTCTCTTGGCGCTCGCCATTCGATTCGGAAGCTTCCATGCCAAGGAACCGCCCAGCCGTAGCACTCGAGACGCGATCGCGACGATACCATGCTACGCGGCTCAAGCGCTTTGCAAAACAGTTTGAGCGTTGGTGTCGTGGCGAATCCATCCGGTCATACGATACGAAATGGCTCGCGTACTTGAAAGAGCATCAGCCGCACGCACGCCATGCGGCCGCTAAACCCAACCACGCGGACTGGACTCATCCAGCCTAGACTGACGCTTCGCGCGCCCATTACGCTCCGGCGTAGACGACGACTCGAAGGAGGGGCGCGTCATATTCAATGGACTAATCGTGATGTTGGAATTTCCATAGCAGCGTCTGGAGAAACTGCCGGAGCTTCTGCATCGTCCCCGCAGATCCATACGGATAGCGGCACTTCTACTAGCGCGACGAATGACATTCAGCCGCCTGGTCGCGGAGCTGTGGAAAATCCAGTCACACCACGGGAGCCGACAGGAGAACCCGAACTGCCGGGCGAGCGCGCAGCGGAAGGAGCATTAATGCCCACAAGGGGGAATGGCGGTGCCTCAAGCAGCTAATGACAATTCCCCTACAGTCGATCTGTCAGCAACAGGCACCGCATAGAGACGCAAACCGCGCGTGTCCAATTCCGGAACCATGCAGCGCCAACCGCGTTATATGCTGGGTTCAACAGCACAGCCGGAGTTCTGTCATGGCAGCCTCGCTGCAGGGATGCATTGTGCTTGTCGTCGAGGATGAGCCACTTATCGCCCTCGATATCGCTCAAAGTTTCAAGAACGCCGGCGCGGAGGTCGTGATCTCGCGCACGCTCGAGGATGCGATAGAGAAGGCGGAGCTTCCCAATCTCACCGCAGCTGTCATCGATCACGCTCTCCACGATGGACTGACAACGTCGGATGTGTGCGCGAAACTGAAAGAGCGCAATGTGCCTTTCATCGTTTACAGCGGCTACAACAAGCTTGAGGGCGCCTGCGCTTCCGGGGAGCTAATCCACAAACCCGCTAATCCGCAAATGCTCGTCACGACCCTCCAGGGCGTTCTCGCGAAGCAGACACGGACCATCAACTGACATTCACAAAAGCAACCCGACGCAGTCATTGGTCTCCGGCGAGCCTGCACGAGCTACTTTTACGGGGTCGAAGCTCCGATAGACCGCATACGAGATGCCTCGCGCGTTCAACTGCGCGCACAGTTCACTTCTATCAGCGTCGCTCAACGCAATGTCCACGATAGCGGCCGATACGCCGTCGTGCTCAATGAGGAGAAGGGCGTGACGAACGGCGGTTGTCATAGTCACGTTGGCGCCAGCTTGATCGAGAGCCTGCACGATTTCCATTGCAAGAAGTTCGCCTTTGACCACAAGGATCGAGCGCCCTCGAAGTGTGGAATGCTCCATGGCTTGCCATGCTCCTTTCGCTGCAATCTCTCAGGCTTCCTCACATAGGTACTTTCCGAATCTTGGCTGGACATACGGCGTCGTGTCCCTATTGGCCATGTCAAATCTGATGCCCGCAATTCCTCACGCAGACAGATGGCGAATGCTCCTCGCGCAGCATCGCGTGCTGCAGGACGAGCTCAGTCTCGCCACATCATTCAGCAACCCGCCTTCACGACTGCAAGTGGCACAATTGGCGGTCAGCGCTGCGCGACTAGAAGCGCTCAGCAAACAGGTTCGCGAGCTCGTCGATGAGTGGGCGGCAACGCACACGTGATGAGATGACTGCGTGGTCAAAGCAAGAGATTCCTTGGATGCGGATTACGATGCGCTGCGGCGCGACCTTGGAGAGGTCTTGAGGGAACACTGCGCCCGCGGCCGATTTCGGCAGGCAGCTGACGGAACCGACGACGAGCGGGCACTGTTCCTTGCGGACCTAGCGCGCAGCATCGCTGATATACTAGTCGTGGTCTACCCGACGACATACCGTCATGCGTACGCGGCGGCCCTTGCCGACGCGCGAACCCTGGCCAGCTCCGTCATTGATGGCGGCATTTTCACGAGCGACTAAAGGCGCCCGAGAGACCGACACGAAGAGACTACACAAAGTTGAGGAGCTCGCCCCACGCTGGCGTGACGCAGACTTTTGGAGCTCATGGAGATCGGAACCAAGGTTCGGCTCAAGACCGGCGGCCCAGTGATGACGGTC
>VBAB01000564.1 GCA_005888525.1 Alphaproteobacteria bacterium | reverse complement strand
GTTTGCATCGTCAGGGACATCCCGCGCGCCTGGATCGAGGCGCTGCTGGAGGCGCTGGAGGCGGAGGTACGCGAGGTGACGAGCCGACCTGAAGGCTAGAGCAGGATCGCTTCAGATGGAATCACCTGCCTCATATTCAACGTGGGGCTGAAGCGTGAATCCTGCTCTATTTATTGAGTCTTAGAGCGAGATTCACGTTCCTGGATGCAAGCTCCAATGCTTCCATCTGGAGCGATCTCGCTCTAAGTGCAGGGAACAGACGTTCCCTTGTACATGCGAGCCCGATCTGGCATCTGTGGGCACGCTTTTTTCCCATCGCAGACGAGGGATGCATCATGTCGATGAGTCCGTCTCTCAATCAAACCGTGATCCCAGCCATGACCGTGCAGCCTTCCGACAGCAGACCTCCGGCGCCCGCCAGCCCGGACATCGCGCAGGCGCGCCTCAAGGGCATGCGCGGCAAGCGCGGCGTCGTCGGGGATAGCCTGCATTGGCTCGGCGTGCGGCTGGGCATCGCCTACAACGGCTCGTTCTACTACCCCTCCGAGGACCGCAGCATTCTCGAATGCTTGATCTTCCCCTATTACCAGCTGAGCCGCGAGCATCAGCGGATCGTGTTCGTGGGAACCGCCTGGTACACGCACGGCTACACGCGCATGTTCTCGCGCAAGATCTATACGACTGTCGACCCGAATCCCGCGAACGCGGCCTACGGGGCCGAGCAACACATCGTCGACGTCGTCGGCAACCTCGAGCGGCACATTGCGCCCGGCTCGGTCGACACAATCTTCCTCAACGGTGTCGTCGGCTGGGGGCTGAATGCCAGGGACGAAGCGGAGACGGCGTTTGCGGCCTGCTACCGCTGTCTGCGCAAGGGCGGGCATTTCCTGATCGGCTGGAACGATCTGCCCGAGCACCGGCCGTTCCGGATCGAGGAGGTCGAGAGCCTGGGCAAGTTCCAGCGGCTGGTGTTTCCGCCGCTCGCTGCCAGCGAATACCTCATCGACAACGAATGGCGGCACACCTTCAGCTTCTTCTGCAAGTAGCAAGGGGGCATCAGCGAGCACCATGGAAAACGATCGCGCGCGACAGATCGCACTTGCCGCCGGCCTGACGGCGCTCGACGAGAAGCATCTGACCCAGCTCGCCAGCAGCCTCGCTTCGGGGCGCGAGCTCTCGGCCAAGCTGCCGAAGGACCTGCACTGGAGCGAGGAGATCGCCCTCACCTTCCGTCTCCCCAGCTCCGGGAGCGCAAAGCGATGACCGAGCTGGCCTATCTGGGTGTTGCCGACGCGGCCGAGATGATCCGCAAGCGCAAGCTCTCCCCCGTCGAGTACACGCAGGCCCTGCTCGACCGCATCGGTCGGCTCGACAGTCGCTATCACGCCTTCATCCGCCTGACCCCCGATCTCGCCCTGGCCGCTGCGCGCGAGGCGGAGCGTGAGATCGCGGCCGGCGGCTCGCGGGGCCCCCTGCATGGCGTACCCTTTGCCCTCAAGGACATCATCGACTTTGCCGGGTTGCCGACGACCGCGCACTCGAAGGTGCTGATCGACAACGTGGCGGCCTCGAACGCCCCGGTAACGGCGCGTCTCGTGGCGGCGGGCGGCATCATGATGGGCAAGCTCGCCA
>VBAB01000563.1 GCA_005888525.1 Alphaproteobacteria bacterium | reverse complement strand
TTGGATGCCCATTCTTTGCGCAGCGCGAGGCTTGAGCCCCGACCAGGATTAGGCACTGACCCGAACACGATGTCATCCCGGTGCTTGTCACCGGGATCTATCGCGCCGCATGCTCAGGTGCCTGCGGATAGCTGGATACCGGGGACAAGCCCCGGTATGACCGCGTTGGAGATCGGTAGTTGTCCCGTGTTCAGCGGTACGCGCGCGGCAGGCTCAGAA
>VBAB01000562.1 GCA_005888525.1 Alphaproteobacteria bacterium | reverse complement strand
CCCATGGGTTCGCGCCTTTCATCGATTGATCTCGAGTGCTGCTCGGAGCACTCAGGCACTCACGACTGTTCCACCACTATTCGCTACTTTTCGCAACATCTCCGGTTGCAAACCTCAGACTTGATCAGCGGTTCAAATTGAACAGGTTTCCGAACCGTCTGATCTTGTCCTTGACCTGACCAACCGTCGTGTTCCTCGCCTTGAGCCGCTCGTGCGCGGACTCCCGATCGAGGGTCTTGGTGTACTTGTCCAGGTTCTTGGCGTCCGCATCGATCAGCGCCCGTCGTTCCTGCGTAGTCAAAGGGCCGACACGCGACATGGGCGGGCGCACCAGCGTGCGCTGCACGACCGAGGGCTCGCCCTTGTTGTGCAGGACCGACACCAGCGCCTCGCCCACCTGCAGCTCCTGGATAACTCGCTCGGTGTCGAGCTCCGGGTTCTTGCGGAAGGTCTGAGCGGCGGCGCGGATCGACTTCTGCTCCTTGGGGGTGAAGGCCCGCAGCGCGTGCTGGATGCGGTTGCCGAGCTGCGCCGAGATGCGGTCGGGCACATCGCCCGGGCTTTGTGTCACATAGTACACACCGACGCCCTTGGAGCGGATGAGGCGCGTCACACGCTCGATCTGGTCGAGCACGGCGGTCCGTGCACCGTTGAACAGCAGGTGCGCCTCGTCGAACAGAAACACCAGCTTGGGCTTGTCGAGATCGCCGACCTCCGGCAGTTTCTCGAACAGCTCGGAGAGCATCCAGAGCAGGAAGGTGGCGTAAAGGCGGGGCGTGTTCATCAGCTTCTCGGCCGAGAGAATGTTGATGACGCCGCGCCCGTCGGGCCCCGTGCGCAGAAAGTCGTTGATGTCGAGCGCCGGCTCGCCAAAGAACTTCTCGGCCCCCTGCTGCTCCAGCACTAGCAGGCTGCGCTGGATCACCCCCACGGTGGCGGGCGCGATATTGCCGTACTTGCTGCGCAGCGTGGCGGCCTGCTTGCCCATCTCGTCGATGACGCCGCGCAGGTCCTTCAGATCGAGGATCTCCATCCGCTCGTCGCCGGCCTTGCGCTCGTCCTCGGCCCACTTGAAGGCGATGTTGAGCACGCCCTCCTGCGGTTCGGACAGCTCGAGCAGGCGGGACAGAAGCAGCGGCCCCATTTCCTGGACGGTGGCTCGCACGGGGTGGCCCTGCTCGCCTAGAACGTCCCAGAAGGCCACCGGGAATGCCGCGTTGCCGTAACGCGCCAATCCGATCTCCTGGGCGCGCTGGACCAGGTTCGGCCTGGCCTCGCCTCGCACGCCCAGGCCCGAGAGGTCGCCCTTGATGTCGGCTGCGAACACCGGCACGCCCGCGGCCGAGAAGCCCTCCGCCAGCACCTGCAGCGTGACCGTCTTGCCGGTCCCCGTGGCGCCGGTGACGAGCCCGTGCCGGTTGGCGAGCCGCAGCTCGATGCACTCGGGCACGAGGTCGCGGCCTTGCCTGCTGCAGCCGATCAGGACCGCACCGTCCTGAACGTAATCGCTCGGATCGGGGAGGCGCGTGTCGGGGGGTGAGCTTTTCGATGTATCAGGCATTGCGTTGGCTGCTCACCGGCCATGGCGTTCGGCGCGGGGATCGCGCGGCAGACGAGTGACGCGGCACGTCACGACCCGACTCGGGGCTGAGTGCCAATGGTGTTTGCGCAGCCGGCACTCGTTGTAAACCCGCGGGCGGCAGGCCGTTGCCGACCGAGGGGACAAAGCTGTTGAAAAGTAATGGGTGCGAATTGTGGCGTCAAATCAAGCGCCAGCAACGACTTGGTGCCTCGATTTCACTATGGCTGCATGAACTTGAGCGCGGCGCCCGACAGCGCCCCGCCGACCACGCAGGGTATGCCGACCTGGAGTTGTCCCATGGCGCTGGCGACGACGCAGCCGACCGCCAGCGCGGTCTGGCCCGCCATGCCCCACCACTGATTGCTGCGAGACGAGGCAGGGCCTTTCGCCTTCAGCTGGTCGATGGCCGCCATCGCGTCCTTGCGCACGCGGGCGAACTCGAAGGTCTCGGCGGCGTCGATCACCTCCTGCAGCACGACGCGCGTCTCCATGCTGTCGCGGTTCATTGCGCCCTTGAGCGTGTCGAGCAGCTCCTTGTCGCGCGAGGCGTTGGTGGCGAGCGACAGCTTGGCCATGCTGCCGATGGTCAGCCGCTCCACGTTGTTTTGGTCCTTCGACCAGACGAGCACCGAGACGATGCGCAGGACAGGGTCGGTGGATCCGGTGGCGAAGTAGTAGCCCCACAGTGTATCGAGCGGCGTGGTGCCGGCGTCGAGGGCCATCTGCCG
>VBAB01000561.1 GCA_005888525.1 Alphaproteobacteria bacterium | reverse complement strand
TACAAGGACAACTATTCCGATGAGACTATGCGCGCCTGGGCCGATGACATTCGCCGATGGCAACGCCAGCATCGCCAGGTTTTTGTTTATTTCGACAACGACCAGAAGAGTGCGGCGCCGAAGGATGCCAGGCGGCTTGTCTGCCTGCTGGCTGACCTCCAGCGGCAAAGTAAGCCGCGCATGCGAAGTAGCGCATAGGCATAGCTCGCTTGAGTGGATCCGCTGACGGCGGTCACCCGTTCACTCGGCTCACGGGCCGAAAAGATCCGCGTGGGCCCGCGTGAAATGCGAACCTCTGCGCGATCAGACCCGTATAAGCCGCTAGCCGGCTTTCCGCGGCTCTTCGGATGCGCGCATTACGGCTTCGAGCAGGTCAAGCGCGACCTCCAGCGATAGGTTCCGGTTCTCCTCGCGCGACCGCTTCCCGAAATTCCGCTCGACATGCGACATGCGGCCATCCCGGCAGGCCGCCGCGACGTGGACGAGACCGACGGGGTTTCCATCCTCGTCAGGCTCCGGCCCCGCCACGCCTGTAATGGCGACCGCGATGTCGGCGGGGCTGCGTGCAATGCCGCCTCGGGCCATCGCTTCGGCTACTTCCCGGCTGACGGCGGTATGCGCTTCAATCAACGCCTCCGGCACGCCGATTGCCGCGACCTTGTTGGCTTTGGTGTAGACGATGAAGCCGCCGTGGAAGACATCGGTCGCACCCGGCACGTCCGCCAGCAGCAGGCCGAGTGATCCGGCCGTGCAGGATTCCACCGTTGCGAGCGTCAGGCGGCGCGCCTTGGCCTCCTTGACGACCTTCTCGGCGTGCCGAGCAACCGAAGCGTTCATTCGGCGGCTTCGGCCTTGGGGTTGACCGACGACTTGGCGATCTGGCTCAGCAACCGGTCGGCGTTCTTCTCCTCATCGAGGTTCTGTCGCAGGAGGTTGATCGCATCGTTATGGCCGAGGTCTCTGGCCCATTCGATGAGCGTGCCATAGCGGCAGATCTCGTAGTGTTCGACAGCTTGAGCGGAGCTGATCATCCCTGCATCGAGCACCTGCGCGTCCTCGATCTCCTCTATATGCTCCTTGGCTTCGTCGATGATGCCTTCGATGGCCTCGCACTTTTTGCCGCGTGCCGGGACCTCAAGCATCTTGAACACCTGATCGAGGCGCTCAACCTGCCCCTCCGTCTCCTGCCTATGGGTTTCGAGGGCCTTCTTTAAGTCCTTGCCATTGGCCTTCTTGACCATACCCGGCAGGGCTTTGAGGATCTGCTTCTCGGCGTAATAGATGTCCTTGAGGGTTGCGACGAACAAATCGTCCATGGTCTTGATCGACATAACGGACTCCTGGCGTTGGGGGTGACGACTCCTGTGCACAACGTGCCCCCTAGTCAGCCGTTCCGCATCAGCTGCAATCTTCCAGCGCACGCCGGCTGGTCTCTAAAGCTCGCCCGACCGTGACCCAAGCGTCACGCGCATGGTCGGCGGTAACATCGGCGCCGCGACGACCTCGGGCTCATCGACCTCCACGTTCCGTTGCATCGAGTCGACAAGGGCCTGACGCAGGTGGTCGGAGTCGTTTTGCGGGCTCTCTGGCCTTGAGTGCAGCCACTGCGTCGGCGAGATCGCGTGCAACGGTGAAAGGGGGGCTGGCACGTCAAGAGGCACGTCCTAAGCCGACGATCCATGCAGACAGCTGGAAATGGCCGGGCACGAGAAGTACAAATGGCGAGAGCACGAAGGCCATGGCCAGTGGCGCCGCGGTAAGTGGATCGAAATCAAGTAACCCGACGAAGCCGCTCGATACTCACCGTCTAACCGCAGGGGCGTCAGACGTTCTCGCCTTTCTTTTATCTTCTTGTTCAGCAACCATTCATTCTGCCGAGCGCATTTGGGTCCTACACTTCACGACGGGTAACATCATGAAAATGCTCAGATATGCACTAACCGCGTCCGCCCTCCTCGCGCTCGCGCCAACCGCCGCGTCTGCCGCTGATTTCGGTCCGTATGGACCCGGCCCTTATGTCGAGCGCCCTGTGCCGACACCGCCCGCCTACTACGTGCGACCTTATTACCCGCAGCCATACTACGATGAAGCCTACTATTACGGCGCGCGCTTCCGGCGCCCCTATCCATACGTTGCCGCATATCCGTACTGGCGCGGCCCACGCTTCGCCTACTACGGGCATCGTCCGTATTGGCGCGGACATTGGGGTGGCCGCGGTCGCCGTTGGTAGGCGCTTCCTGGCCAAGCTCTACGAGGCGCAAAGCCCCACCGGGTAATGAGCGACGTGGCGGCCCGCCTTACCGCCCAAGGTTCGTCATGCGGGAAACACCATCCGCGCCGTCGTCCCGGCATCGCTCGACCACTGGATGTCCCCGCCGAGTTGCGTCGCCAGGGAGCGGATGATGGTCATCCCCAACGTCGGTGCGATTCCCACATGGCGGTCACCGGTTAGGCCTCGGCCGTTGTCGGTAACGGCAAGCACGTAGTTTTGGGCCTGCCGATCCAGGCGAATCGTGATGGTGCCGGGCTCGCCGCCCTGGAAGCCGTGTTTCACGGCATTGGTTATCAGCTCGTTGATCAGCAACGAGAGCGTCACCAGGCGGCTCAGCTCGAGTTTCACCGGTGGCACTTCCACGACGCACAGGATGTTGCGTGCGCCCGTGGCATCGAGGATGTCCTTCACCAAACCTTCGAGGTAGGCGGTGAGGGGTTGGTCGGTGATCGCCGGATCGTAGAGGCGGCGGTGCATCCGCGCCATCGTCTGCAACCTCTGGTCGGCGTCGTCCAGGACGGCGGCACCGGTTTCCGGATGCGCCTCCACCGCGCGCCGCTGGAGGCGCAACAGGCTGGCAATGAACGCCATGTTGTTGGCGACGCGGTGCTGGAGCTCGCGAAAGAGCACCTGCACATGGTCCCTTTCGTCGGAGAGCCGGTCGACGGCCCGGTTCAACGCGTCGATGACGAACAGCTGGATCGCTGCGGTGACGCAGAACAGGGCCATGGTCAGCGCCCCAGTCCACGTCCAACCGTTTTGCGGCGTGACGAAGAAGAACCGCGCAGCCACGCCACTCAGGATTGCGACGGTCAGGCCAACATGAAGCCCACCCAGCAGGGCTGCGACCAGGATAGCGGGGAAAAGCGTAATGAATGGAACGTCGTCGAGTAGGCCACCGGCTGCGAAGCGAAGCAAAAAGCCGAATGCGAAGATGCCTAGGCCGACCGCGTAACCCAGCCAAGGATGGGTCCTCAGCCAACGTGTCGCCTCCGCCAAACGGTAGGTCATGGCGCAGCTCGCATTCTCAATGCAGCAAGCCCACCACATGCAAGAGGACGATCACCGAGACGGGAACGCCGAGGATCCAGAGGAGGATGTTACGGCCCATGATTCTTGTCCTCGTGTTATAGTTGCGCCAAAGCTCCTCGGTAACGTGCTCGATGGCCTTTGGTTCTCCGTCGCAAAGCTATGGGGTATAATCGCCCAGGGAACGGATGAAGCACTCGAGGCGTTTAG
>VBAB01000560.1 GCA_005888525.1 Alphaproteobacteria bacterium | reverse complement strand
GGAACAGGAATGGGGACGGATTGGTGCGCCTGAGCGCGCGGTAGAGGGAGAAGGAGGGCAGCGTGAAGGGCGCGGCATAGCGCTGGGCCAGCACGACCTGGAATATGTCGCCGGCAGCGATGTACTCCTTGGCCCGCTCCACCATCGCCATGAACTCCTCGGGCGTGGTGTTGGAGACGGGCTCCGGCAACGCCAGCGCGACGCCGGACATGCTCGTCGCGTGCGGCAACGGCTCGTCGAGGGCGGCAACGACGCGACGCAGCCGCTCCACCGCGGCGGCGTAGGCAGAGTGCGCGTCGATATCGGCTTGCGGGTAGACTGGGGTGACGACGATCATCTCGTCCTTGACCGCGTCGAACACGACCATGATGGTCGGTCGCACGAAGACGCTGTCGGGGACGGCGAGCGCGTCGGGTCGCTCGTTGGGGAGGCGCTCGATCAGCCGCACGGTATCGTAGCCCATGTAGCCGATGACGCCGGCGGCAATCGGCGGCAGGTCGCCTGGCAGCTCGACGCGCGACTGCGCCAGGAGTGCGCGCAGCGATTGCAAGGTCGGGAGCTTCTCGACCTCGAAGGCCTCGCTGTTCGTCAGCGGCTGGCGGTTGATCTCGGCCCTGTTGCCGAAGGCGCGCCAGACGACGTCCGGAGCGATGCCGATGATGGAGTAGCGTCCGCGCACGGCGCCGCCCTCCACCGATTCCAGGAGACAGCTCATGGGCTGCCCATCGCTCAGCTTCAGGGCGGCGGAGACCGGCGTCTCGAGGTCGGCGACGAGCCGCGTCCACACGACCTGGGCTGAACCCTTGCGATAGCGCTCGGTGAAGGCGGAACGCGCCGGCAAGGCCTCGAAGTGCGTCGTGGTAATGTCGAGCTTGGTCATGGGGGCGTGTCCTGCCGGCAAGCGTGTTGGCCGCTCACTCGTACTCGGGTTGCTCGCGCACGCCACTGCCCAGCGCCTCCTTCAGGGCCGCGTCGTTGACGGAGAGGCCATAGCGCGTCTGCAGGCCGGCGACGTACTCGCCCAGAACATCCGACTGCAGCTCGCGCGCAAGCTCGTTCTTCAGACGCTCGGTCTGCTCCGCGGTGGGTGGGGGTGCCGGGGTGATTTCGGCAACGCGAAGGATGATGCGCGCCTTGCCGTCCACGGTGGGCGCCGAGGTGGCGCCGCCCTTCGGCAACGTGAACGCCTGCTGCACGGCGTTCTGGGGCAGGCCCGGCGGAGAGGTGCTGCGCGTGACGGCCGGCGTCTTCTCCAACTTGGCGCTGGTCTCCTTGACGAGAGATTCCAGGGTCTCGCCCTTCGCCAGGCGCTCCACCAGCTTGGAGGCCAGCGCAGTGATCTCCTTGCGCCTGTCCGCTTCAACGGCGCCTGCCTTGACCTCGTCCTTCACCTCCTCAAAGCTCTTCTGCTTCTCCGGCGTGATGCCCAGCACATCGACCCAGACATAGCCGCCGTCGCCGAGGTCGGTGGCTTCGGCCTCGATGCCCGTGGCGCCGGCGAACGCTGCCTCCGCCACCTTCGCGGCCTCGGCGTGCTCGATCGCCGGCTTGCCGGCGCCCGTCTTGCCCGCGCGATCCGTCTCCGCGATCTCGTTGAAGGGCAGCTTCAGGCTCTCGCCGATCTCCTTGAGCGACTTGCCCGCCGAGCGCTCGCTCTCGACCTTTTCGTGCAGCGTCTGGATTTCCTGGCTGGCGCGCTCCTCCGCAAGCCGATCCCTGATCTCGTTCTTGACTTCCTCGTAGGTGCGCTGCTTGCCCGGTACGATGTCGCTCACGCGCACCAGCACGACTTTGAATTGCCCCTCGACCGGTTTCGACAGCTCGTCCTTCTTCAGGCCGAAGGCCACGTCGGCGACCTTGGCGTCGATCATGTCCTTGCGCGCGAGCACGCCCAGGTCGATATCGCTCTCCTTGAGCCCCAGCTTGGTGGCGGCCTCGACAAACTTGGGGGCCTTCGCCAGCTCCGCGTAGGCCTTTTCCGCTGCCGCCTTGTCGGGGAAGGACAGCTGCAGGACGCGCCGCTTCTCGGCGATATTGAACTTTTCCTTGTCCTGCTCGTAGGCGGCCTTCGTCTCCTCTTCGCTGACGGGCAGCCGCGCCTTGACGTCGGCGCGCGTGAGCAGCAGCGCGTTGACCTTGCGCAGCTCCGGCGTCATGAACTGGCGCTTGCTCTGGTCGTAGAACTCCCTGAGCCTGGTCTCGTCCGGCTCGGCGATCTTGATGAGCTTGTCGTAGTCCGGCGTGAAGAACTCGATGACGCGCGTCTCTTCGCGATGGCGATGCAGCAGATCGATCAGCAGCTGCGGGGGAGAGACCCCGGCGAGCAGAGTATCGGTCAGCTGGTCGCGCACCTCCTCCTTGCACCGAGAAGCGAGATAGCGGGCTTCCGAAATGCCGTTCTGGCGCAGAAGGCTTCGGAAGGTGTCGCCCGAGAACCTGCCGGTCGCGTCCTGGAACGCCGGGTCCGTTCGGATGATCTCGGCAATGCCCTTGTCGGACAGCGCCAGCCGCAGCTCGCGCGCGTGGCTGTCGATCGCCGCCGTGCCGATCAGGCGCGACAGGGTCCGTTGCTCTACGCCGAGCATCTTGGCCTGTTCTGCCGTGAGGCGGCGGCCGCCCAGGCGGCGGGTGATCGACGCCATCTCCTCCTGGTAGGCTTGCCGGTATTCGTCGACGGAAATCTCGGTGTTGCCGAGGCGCGCCAGGGTGCCCCGGCCGTAGTTGCGGAAGACGTCGGCCACGCCCCACAGAGCAAAGGCGACGATCAGGAGGCCGAGCAGGATCTTGGCCAGCCAGTTCACCGCGCCGCGTCGCATTGCATCGAGCATGGGTCGTTCCGGGTTGCAGCCAGCCGGCCCGCGCAAGGCTTGGGCGTTGCCGGGCAAGGATGGTCTTGGCGATTTTTCCGCATTTTGACGCGGACGCGCGGCATATTATGAACCCTGGGTCGGGCCTGCAAGGCTCCCTCTGCCCGACTCCCTCTCCCCGTTTTGACGGGGAATGCCGGAAGAGGCATGGGGAGAGGGAAGACCGCCCTTAGGAGAGGTTGAGACCATGGCAGTGTCCGCTTCGCCCATCCGGCCGCTGGTGGCGGGGAAC
>VBAB01000026.1 GCA_005888525.1 Alphaproteobacteria bacterium | reverse complement strand
ACGGCGGCGATGGAGCGTCGCGGTTGGTCGGAGGGCCGCATACGCAAGGTGATGGGCGGCAATTGGCTTCAGCTGCTAAGGGATGTCTGGGGGCGCTGACCCGAGATCCCAGCGGCACCGCGCCTGCGGCCTGCCACGGCGCGGCCGCGACGCCACCCCTCTCAGGAGACAGACCTTGGTTCCTACGCCATCCGACATACTCGGCGTCGTCATGTCCCAAAAATCGGACGTTGCGGCGCTGTTCGACAAGCTGCGCGCCGGCAGCCGCGATGGCGACGGCGTGACCCGCGATACCTATGGGCCCGGCGAGGAGTTCGCGCACCGGCTGATCGCAGCGCACGCCGAAAACATGGGCCTCGAGACGCGCCGTGACCACGCGGCCAATCTCTTCATGACGTTGCCGGGCGCGGACCGAAATGCGCCGTGCCTCATGACGGGGTCGCACCTCGACTCCGTTGCCAATGGCGGCAACTTCGATGGGGCGGCCGGCGTGATCGCCGGGCTGGTCGCGATCGGCAGCCTGCAACGGCTCGGGCTGCGGCCGCGCTGCGATGTCACGGCCGCGGCAATCAGGGCCGAGGAGAGCGTGTGGTTCGAGGTTTCCTACATCGGCAGCCGCTCGGCCTTTGGGGTCCTCCCGGCCGGAGCGCTCGAGGCCAAGCGCGTCGACACGGGTCGCACGCTTGCCGAGCACATGGCCGAATGCGGAGCCGCCATCGACGATGTGCGGGCGGGCAAGGCGAGCCTGGAAGCCGGATCGATCAAGGCATGGGTCGAGCTGCACATCGAGCAGGCCCCGCAGCTGGTCGCGGCGAGCTTACCGGTTGCCGTGGGGACCGGGGTTCCCGGCAACTTCCGCTACCCGCAGGTGAAGATCGTGGGCGAATATGCACACGTCGGTCTCCCCAGGCGGTTCCGGCGCGACGCGGTGCTCGCGGCCAGCGAGTTCGCTGTTGGTCTCGACGAGATCTGGAAGAAGAGCGACGCGTCAGCCCGGCCCATGGCATTCACGATCGGCCGCTTCCACACGGACCCGAAGGAGCACGCGCTGACCAAGGTGGCGGGCGCCCTGACGCTGAGCCTGGACGTACGCGCCTATGACAAGGTGCATCTCGCCGAACTCGAGAGCGCAGTCTTGGAACTGGCTAGGGACGTCGGGCAGCGGCGCGGCGTCAAGTTCCACCTGGGAGCCCGCACATCCGCCGACGTGGCGCCCTCGCACCCCGACGTTTTCGCCAAGCTGATCGACTCCGCCAAGATGCTGGGCATTCCGGCGATGCCGCTCGCAAGCCCGGCCTCCCACGACACCGCCACCTTCACGGTCGCCGGCGTGCCCTCCGCCATGCTGTTCGTGCGCAACGCCAACGGCAGCCATAACCCACGTGAAGCCATGGAGATCGACGACTTTCTGCAGGCGGCCGCCGTGCTCACGTACTGGCTCGCTGCCGAAGCGACATCGACAGCCACCTGATCGGCGGCCCCCTGCCGGCCTGAGAGCACCGAATGGACGCCATTTCAGCCTTTGCCGACCACGTCGTGCGCACCGGCTTTCACGATCTGCCGGGCGACGCCGTCAAATCCGCCAAGACCTTTATTCTCGACACGCTCGGCGTTGGATTGGCGGGCAGTTGCGATTCCATGGCCCGCGAGCTCGCCGAGCTGCAGGGGACGTGGGGACAGCTAGGAGAAGCCCGTGTCTGGGGCAACGGCAAGCACTTGCCGGCACCGGCGGCGGCCATGTGCAACGCCTACCAGGCGCACAACTCGGAGTTCGATTGCGTGCACGAGGAGGCTGTCGTGCATGCCATGACCGTCGTGCTGCCGGTGGCCATCGCAGGCGCCGAACGAATGAAAGGTGTCGGCGGCAAGGACCTCATCGCCGCCGTGGCGCTCGGTGTCGACGTGGCCGCCGGTCTTGGCGTCGCCGCCACCACGGGATTGCGGTTCTTCCGACCGGCGACGGCGGGCGCGTTTGGCGGCACAGCAGCGCTGAGCAAGCTGATGGGTCTCGATCAGGCCGCGGTGGTCAATGCATTCTCGATCGCCTACGGCCAGTGTTGCGGGACCATGCAGGCACACACGGAAGGATCGGCGCTGCTGGCCATGCAGATGGGCTTCAATGCCCGTAATGCCATAATCGCCTGTGATCTTGCCGCGAGGGGATTCGATGGGCCGAAGAATGTGCTCGAAGGCCCGTTCGGCTATTTCACGCTGTTCGAGACGAACGGCGCGCCGGCGCGCGTCACCTCGGATCTCGGGCGGCGCTGGTTCGTAACGGAACTCGCCCACAAGCCCTTCCCTACGGGCCGAGCCACACACGGCATCATCGAGGCCTGCCTGAAACTCAAGCGGCAGCATGGCACCCAGATCGCAGCGATCGACTACGTTACGGCCCGCGTTCCGCCGCTCGTGCGCCACCTCGTTGGCCGGCCGCCGCTGGAGCAAATGAGTGCCAACTATGCGCGTTTGTGCGCGCGCTACGTGGCCGCCTGCGCCCTGCTCGAGGGCGGCGTGGGGCTCGAGGATTTCACACCGCAGGCGTATTGCGACGCGCAGAGACAGGCGCTGGCGCAGCGCATTGCGATCGAGGTGCGGGACGCCGGCGATCCCAATGCTCTGACGCCGATCGAGGTGGAGATCGGCCTGCACGACGGCGCCCGCCACACGGCTAGGCTCGATGTCGTCTTGGGCAATCCGGCCAACCCGCTGAGCAAGGACGACCAGCTCCAGAAATTCCGGCGCAACTGCCAGGCAGCGGCCCGTCCCCCGCAAAGCCATACGGTCGAGCGATTGATCGAACTGGTCGATCGGCTCGAAGAGGTGGCGGACGTCGTCGAAGTTGCCGATCTATTGGGCGTGTGAAGGTAGGGTGAGCACCATGGTCGAGCTGCCGAGTGAAGCGCGATGCGTTGTCATTGGCGGCGGCATCATCGGCTGCTCGATCGCCTATCATCTGGCGAAGCTCGGCTGGAAGGACATTGTTCTGCTCGAGAGGAACCGGCTGACGTCCGGTACCACTTGGCACGCCGCCGGTCTCATCGGCCAGCTGCGCGGCTCGAGCACGCTGACCAAGCTCGCCAAGTACTCGGCAGACCTGATGGCCGAGCTCGAGGCCGAGACGGGTGTCGCCACGGGCTTCCGTCAGAACGGTTCGCTGTCGCTGGCGCTGTCTGCAGAGCGTCTGGAGGAACTGAAGCGTCAGGCCACCATGGGCAAGGTGTTCGGCGTCGAGGCCTACATGGTGTCGCCGGCCGAGGCGCGCGCCAAGCACCCGCTGATCGACCTGACGGGCGTGACCGGCGGGCTCTTCATCCCTGCCAATGGCCAGGCCGATCCCGCCAATGTCGCGCAGGCGCTGGCCAAGGCGGCTCGCCAGCGCGGCGTGCGCATCTTTGAGAACACCAAGGTGACGGGAATCCGCCAGGCGGGGGGACGGGTCACGGGAGTCGACACGGCGGCTGGCGCAGTGCGCGCCGAGTTCGTCGTCAACTGCGCGGGGCTGTGGGCGCGCGAGGTCGGCCGCATGGCTGGCGTCAACGTGCCGCTGATGGCGGCCGAGCACTTCTATGTCGTCACGGATGCGAGCCCCGACATTCCGCGCAATCTGCCGGTGCTGCGCGTGCCGGACGAGTGCGCCTACGTCAAGGAGGAGGCCGGCAAACTTCTGGTCGGTTTCTTCGAGCCCAAGGGCAAGCCCCTGCCCGATCACAAGATCCCCGACGACAGCGAATTTCTCAACCTGCCCGATGACTGGGATCACCTCGCCCGCGAGCTGGAGCTTGCGTCGGAGCGCCTGCCGATCCTGAAGCGCATCGGGCTCCACACCTTCTTCAACGGCCCGGAGAGCTTCACGCCCGACGGCCGGTGGATTCTCGGCGAGGCCCCATCCTTGCGGAATTTCTTCGTTGCCGCCGGCTTCAACTCGATCGGCATCCAGACCGCGGGTGGGGTCGGCAAGGCGATCGCCGAATGGATGCAGGCCGGCGAGCCGACGTTCGACCTCACGAGCTATGACATCCGCCGCTGCCAGCCCTTCCACGGCAACGTCACCTACCTCACCGACAGGATCGGCGAGGCCCTCGGCCTGCATTATGCCGACCAATTCCCCTATCGCAGCCCCTCGAGCGCGCGCGGCGTACGCACCACGGCGCTGCATGAGCGGCTTGGGGCACGCGGCGCTTGTTTCGCCGAGGCGGCCGGCTGGGAGCGCGCCGCGTGGTTCCTGCCCGAGGCTGCCCGCGCACGCGGCGAGAAGGCCGAGTACCGCTACGGTTGGGGTCGGCAGAACTGGTTCGAATACGCCGCCGAGGAACATCAGGCGGTGCGCAACGGAGCGGGCCTGTTCGATCTTTCGCCGTTCGGCAAGATCCGCGTCGAGGGCCGTGATGCCGAGGCTGTCCTGCAGCGCATCTGCGCCAACGACATCGCCGTGGCGCCGGGCCGCATCGTCTATACGCAATGGCTCAATCGGAACGGCGGCGTCGAGGCCGATCTGACCGTCGCGCGCCTTTCTGACGAGGTGTTCCTCGTGGTGACATCGTCGGCCAGCGTGCTGCGCGATCTGCACTGGCTGAAACGCCATACTCCGGACGGCGCCCATTGCGTGGCAACCGACGTCACCGCCGGCGAGGCGTGCCTCGCCGTCATGGGACCCCGTTCGCGCGCGTTGCTGGCTCCCTTGGTCAATACGCCGCTCGACAACGACGCATTCCCGTTCGGGACATGGCGCGAGATAGAGATCGGCTACGCAGTCGCCCGCGCGCACCGCATCTCCTATGTCGGCGAGCTCGGCTGGGAGCTCTACATTCCGGCCGACATGGCGCCGCATGTGTTCGACACGCTTGTGGCGCGCGGTGCCGAGGTTGGCCTCAGGCTCTGTGGTACGCACGTGCTCGACAGCTGCCGCATGGAGAAGGCCTATCGCCACTACGGCCACGATATTGCCTCGACCGACCATGTGCTGGAGGCCGGCCTCGGCTTCGCCATCAAGCTTCACAAGCCCAGGGGCCGCTTCGGCGATTTCCTGGGCTGCGAGGGCGTGCTGCGGAAAGAGCAGGCTGGCCTGTCGCGTCGGCTGATGCAATTCCTGCTCGGTGATCCGCGGCCGCTGCTCTACGGCAACGAGGCGATCATCCGCGACGGCCGGGTCGCGGGTTACCTGACATCGGGCGCCTATGGCCACCATCTGGGCGCTGCCGTGGGTCTGGGCTACGTCGCCTGCGACCCCGGCGAGAACGCCGGCACTGTGCTCGCCTCCACCTATGCGATCGAAGTTGCCGGTGAGCAGGTGCCGGCGCGAGCCAGTCTCGTGCCGTTCTACGACCCAAGGTCGGAGCGCTTGCGCTCATAGCGGGAAGCTCACTGGAGAATGGCGCGTTGAGGCTTCCAGTCGATTTCGATGCGGGATTGGGCTCTGCCTCACTGCAGGCGGAGCGGCCCCGACCCTGGCAGCCGGGTGACGAGCTCCGGGCCGACCAACCTAGCCGGCGTGTAGGCGCCGCCTTGCACGGGGTTTTGCATGAGGTGATCGACGACGGCGAGCGCGCCCGTCACGGTCAGATTGTAGCCGTTGGCGGTCTTGATCCTGGCGGTCTTGATCTGGCCTCGGCCATTGGTGACCTCGCCCCAAACATAGGTTGGCCGGGCGTCGCGCGTTTCTTGCCCGGGCCCCTTCACCGTCTTGTCGATCCGGCGCTTCAGGTAGCTCTGAACTGCGCCCAGCCCCAAGAGCCACCGGAAATAGTTGGCGCGGCGGGCCCGGGTGACCATGGCGGGTGAGCCAGGGATATAGACCTCGATATTGGGTATGCCGGTCGTGTGGAAGGCGGTGGACACGTCGCCCCAGGGGATGGTCATGGCGAGCTTCTCGCCGTCGCCGAAATCGATGTGGCGCGTCTTGTAGGCGAGCGGTACGGCAACGATCTTGCCGTCGCTGCGAACCTTGCCGCCTTGGGCCAAGCCTTCCACCGACGTCTTGGCCGTGCCGGGCGAGAACCCCGAGCGAGAGTCGAAGCCCAGCGCGAGGTGCGTGGCGTCGGGCAGCGCAGCCCTGAGAGTGGCCGCGAGGCAGTCGGTGGGAATGACGTCGAATCCGACCCCAGGACAAACGACGATGCCCGCCGCGCGCGCCATCGCATCCTGCTCCATCGCATGCTCGAACACGCTGATCTCGCCGGTAATGTCGAGGTAGTGGGCATGCGCTCGCAGGCAGGCGGCGATCATCGGGGCGCTGGTGGCCGAGAACGGACCGGCGCAATGCAGAACCAGGCTCACGCCCTCCAGCGCCGCAGCCGTCTGGGCAACATCGCCGAGATCGAAGACGCGTGCCTCCAAGCCGAGCGCGTTGGCGAGCTGCGCAATCTTCCCAGGATTGCGGCCGGCAAGGATGGGCTTGAGGCCGCGCCGCGCGGCCTCACGCGCGATCAGGTCTCCGGTGTAGCCGTTCGCCCCATAGACCATCCAGGGCTCGTGCATGCTGGGGCTCCTCCCTGGCCCGGAACGCCTGACCAAGTCGCGGGGTCAACGTTCGGCGGCGGCCGGCTCTTTGCGGTTCTGTTCCGCGAGGGGCCCGAGTACCTCGGCAGTGTGCTCGCCGAGCCGCGGCGCCGGCCGGCGCAGCGCGCCGGGCGTGTCGGAGAGCTTGACCGGGATCCCCAGCGTCTTGAAGGTGCCCGCGGACGGGTGCTCGGTCTCCACCACCATGCCGCGCGCGAGGACGTGCGGATCGGCCATCGCCTCGTCGAACTCCAGCACCGGGCCGGCCGGGATGCCCACGGCCTCCAGGGCGTCGAGCCAGTGGGCCGACGGCTTCTCCTTGAAGCGGCGCTCCAGCAGGGCCACCAGCGCGTCGTTGTTGCGGACGCGGTCGCCGTTGCTCGCAAAGCGGCGATCCTGCGCCAGCTCGGGCGTCCCGAGGAGGTCGCACAACTTAAGCCAGAAATTGTTCTGGGCGGCGCCGACGGTGATCCAGCCGTCGGCCGTCGGGAATACTTGATAGGGCGAGCTGCCGCGATGCGCCTGGCCCAGCCGCGGTGGCCGCTCTCCGGTGGCTGCGACATGCGCGGCCTCGTAGACGCCGAACGAGAGCGCCGACTCGAGCAGCGAGGTCTCCACCAGCTGCCCCCGTCCGGTGTGATGGCGCGCCTCCAGCGCCGCCAATACCCCGACTGCCAGGTGCATGCCCGCGGCCACATCCGAGATGGCGATCGGCATGCGATGGGGCGGCCCATCCTTCGGACCGCACACGCTCATCAGGCCCGACATGCCCTGGGTGATCAGGTCGAAGCCGCCGCGCTCGCGATAGGGGCCCGTCTGGCCGAAGCCGGATATGGCAGCGTAGATCAGGCGCGGATTGCGGGCCTGGAGCGTCGGCCAGCCGAGACCGAGCCTATCGAGCGTGCCGGGCCGGAAATTCTCGATCAGCACATCGGCGGCATCGATCAGACCCAGCAGCTGCGCCTTGCCGGCCTCGGTCTTCAGGTCGATGACGACCGAGCGCTTGTTGCGGTTCCAGATCATGAACGGGGCGCTTTCGCCACCCACGAAGGGTGGCATGGCGCGCGCGTCGTCGCCGCTGCCGGGCCGCTCGATCTTGATGACATCGGCGCCGTGGTCGGCCAACAGCATGGCGCAGTAGGGGCCCGAGAGGTGACTCGAGAGGTCCACGACCTTGAGCCGTTGCAACGCACTCGCCATCGGCATTCATTCTTCCCTGATCGAGGATTTTGTTTATTGTGCCCATTTCCCAAACGTCGTGCATCAGGTTTCTGTCAGAGGTCTGTGGTGGGCACTGCACAAGAGATTGTCGTCTCTGCCGAGGCAAACGGGGTCGCCACGGTCACTCTGGACCGGCCCGGCAAACGCAATGCCGTGTCGCTCGCCATGTGGCGACGGCTCGCGGAGACCTTTTCCGAGCTCGGGAGCCGCAACGACGTGCGCGTCGTGATTTTGACCGGTGCGGGCGGGAATTTTTGCGCCGGTGCCGACATCTCCGAGTTCTCCACGGTTCGCGCCGACTCCCGGTCGGGTCGTATCTACGAGGCGGCCAACGAGTCGGCATCGATCGCGGTGCGCGACTGCCGCAAGCCCACCATCGCTGCGATCTCGGGCTACGGCATGGGCGGAGGCTGCGCGCTGGCGCTGGCCTGCGACCTGCGCGTCGGCGACGCCACCACGCGGATGGGCATCCCGGCGGCGCGGCTCGGCGTCGTCTACGGCGAGCTCGACTGCGCGCTGCTCCAGCGCCAGGTCGGCCTCGCCAACGCCAAGCGCGTGCTCTACACGGGCCGCGCCTTCGACGCGAAGGACTGCGCCGCCATGGGGTTGCTCGACATCGTCGCCCCGGACACCGCGCTCGCGGGCGCGCGTGCGCTGGCGGCCGAGATGGCGGGCAACGCGCCGCTGTCGCTGGCGGGGTCCAAGGTCGTGCTCGAGGCCCTGGCCGCCGGCGCGGTCTCGGAGCGTCATGCGGAAATTGCGGCCGTCATCGAAGGCTCCATGAACAGCGAGGACTATCGCGAAGGCGCGCGCGCGTTCCTCGAGAAGCGCAAGCCAGCCTTCACGGGCCGATAGGAGCCGGGATGCTCTGGCTCGGCGTCGACGTCGGCGGCACGTTCACGGATCTGGTGCTGTTCGACCTGGCGGCCGGCAAGCTGCAGGTGCTGAAGACGCCGTCGACTCCGCGCAACCAGGCCGAGGGCATCCTTGCCGGAATAAGCCGGCTCGGCGTGGACGCCAGGAAGCTCGAGCGGATGGTGCATGGCACCACGGTCGCAACCAACACGGCGCTCGAACGCGACGGGGCGCGCCTCGCCGTGCTGGTGACCGCCGGCCACAAGGATGTGCTGGTGGTGGGCCGCGGCAACCGCACGGCCATGTACAACATCAAGGCGCCGCCGTTGCGTCCGCTGGTGCCGCGATCGCAATGCATCGAGGTGCGCGAGAGGCTGCGCGTCGACGGGTCGGTGGTGACGCCGCTCGACGAGGCCCAGGTGGATGCGATCGCCGAGCGGCTCGCTGCCGACGGCATCGAGGCGGTGGCGGTCTGCTTCCTGCACGCCTACGCCAATCCGGAGCACGAGCAGCGTTGCGCGAAGCTGGTAGCCGAGAGGCTTCCCGCGGCGACCGTGACGACATCGGCCGAGGTGCTCCCCGAGTTCAGGGAGTACGAGCGCTTCTCGACCACCGCGCTCAACGCCTACATTGCCCCGCGCATGCGCCGGTATCTGGGCGACCTTCGCAACCGGTTGTCCCAGGCCGGCATGTCGGCGCCGCTGGCGATCATGACGTCGAACGGAGGCTCGCTGCCGGCGGCCAGGGTCGAGGCGATGCCGGTGCTGTCGATGCTGTCGGGGCCGGCAGCGGGGGTGATCGCGGCCGCGCATGTGGGGTCGGCGGCCGGCTATCCCGATCTCATCACCTGCGACATGGGCGGCACGTCGAGCGACGTGTGCCTCGTGCGCGGCGGCAATTACGCCATGACGACGGAAGGCCGGGTCGGAGCCTTTCCGATCAAGATCAGGCAGATCGACATCAATTCGATCGGCATCGGCGGCGGCAGCATCGCGGCGCTCGGCAGCGGCAATTATCTGACTGTGGGCCCGCGCTCCGCCGGTGCCGTGCCCGGCCCCTGCTGCTATGGCCGCGGCGGCCTGGAGCCGACCATCACCGATGCCAACGTGGTGCTGGGCAGCCTCGGCGTGCAGCGACCGCTCGGCGGCGAGATCTCGCTCGATCGCGGCGCGGCGCTGGCGCCCATCGCCGGGCTGGCGACGCGGCTCGGCCTGAGCCCCGTCGAGATGGCGGAAGGCATCTTGCGCATTGCCGCCGTATCGCTGGCCGGCGCGATCAAGGAGGTGTCCGTCATGCGCGGCATCGATGCGCGCGATTTCGCGCTCTTCCCATTCGGGGGTGCGGGGCCGTTGCACGCCGCTGCCGTCGCCGAGGAGCTCGGCATGCGCACGGTGGTCGTGCCGCCGCTGCCCGGCAATTTCTCGGCGCTGGGGTTGCTGATCGCCGACGTGCGGCGGGACTTCGTGCGCACCCGCGTCTCCGCAACCGCGACGACGTCGGTTGCGCATGTGCAAGAGGCGCTGCAGGAGTTGGTGCGGGACGGCGAGGTCGAGCTGGCGGCGGCCGGTTTCGTGCCCGCACGACAGCGCTTCGCCGCCAGCCTCGATATGCGCTACGCCGGCCAGTCGTTCGAGCTTTCCGTGCCCGTGGCGATGGATGTCGGAAGCATCGCGCAGATCGAGCGCGCCTTCAGCGAGATCTACGCGGCACGCTACGGAGCCGCGACCGGCCGAGCCATCGAGATCGTCAGCTATCGCCTGGCGGCCTGGGGCCTCTCCGACAAGCCGCAGCTTCCGGCGATCGAGCGAACCGGCCGCTCGCTCGATGCAGCCGTCTGCGCTACGCGCCCTGTCGTGTTCGGCGGGGTCGAGCGCCAGGTGGCCGTATTCGATCGTGATCGCCTGCCGCCCGGCCAGCCGATGAACGGCCCGGCGCTGATCGAAGAGGGCGGCTCGACGACGCTTGTGCCCCCCGGCTGGAGCGCCGAGCTCGATGCCGTCGGCTGTCTCCTCATGCGCCGGAGCTGAGCCATGTCGTCCAGCCTGGACCCGATCACGCTCGAGGTGCTGACCCAGGCGCTGATCGCGACCGTGCGCGAGATGCGCGCCACCGTGTGCCGCACCGCCAGCTCGGTGGCGATCTACGACGCCAAGGACTTCTCCTGCGGGCTGTTCGCGCCGGACAGCCAGGTCGTCGCGCAATCGGAGGACATCGGCTCGCACGTGGTGCCGCTGCCGTGGTCGGTGCGCTCGGCGATGGAGAAGATGGGCGCCACGCTGGCCCCGGGCGACGTCATCCTGGTGAACGATCCCTACGCCGGCGGCACGCATCTCAACGACGTGACGATCATCTATCCGGTGTTCCGCGAGGGCCGGCTGATCTTCTTCCCCGCGGTGCGCGCTCATTGGGCCGATGTCGGCGGCATGGTGCCCGGCAGCATGTCGGGCAAGGCGACCGAGACATCCCGCCGCTCAAGATCCTGGAGGGCGGGCGGATGAACGAGGCAGCGCTCGATCTGCTGCTCGCCAATATGCGCGTTCCGGAGGAACGCCTCGGCGATTTCCAGGCCAGCCTCTCCGCCTGCCGCGTCGCGGAAAAGCGCCTCCACGAGATCTGCGCCCGCTATGGCGTGGACACGCTGCTCGAAGCCGTGCGGCTCGATCTCGACCGGGCCGAAGCGCGCATGCGCGCCTGCATCGCCGCCGTACCGGACGGGACGTGCTACTACGAGGACTATCTCGAAACGTTCATGGGCGGCGTTTTCGAGCCGCTGTTGCTTCCCCTGGCGCTGACCGTCAGCGGCGATCGCATGATCGCCGACTTCACGGGCGCCTCGGCGCAAGTGCCGTTCCCGGTCAACTCGACGGCGGCGGTTTCAGCGGCCGGCGTCTTCATCACCGTGAAGTCGGTGTTCGATCCGCTGGCTCCCCTGAACCAGGGCTCGTTCCGGCCCATCGAGGTCATCACGCCCCCCGGCACCATCGTCAATGTGCAGCGGCCCGCACCGGCCGGATCGCATGGCGAGATCCGCAAGCGGGTGATCGCGACGATGGTCGGCGCGCTGGCCCAGATGACGCCCGAGAAGGTGGCAGGAGACCTTTGCCGCACCTCCTTCCACAACCTGATCGGCGGCTTCGATGCGCGCGCGGGTCGCGAGTGGGTGCACTACGAATGGTCGGCCGGCGGCAACGGCGCGTTCGCGCAGGACGACGGGCCGAGCGCAATCGCGACCATCGACTGGGGCGATCTGGTGACGGTGCAGTCCTCCGAGGTGATCGAGACACGCATGCCGCTGCTGGTGGAGAGCTCGCGGCTCGCTCGCGACTCCGGCGGGGCCGGCAGGACACGCGGCGGCCTGTCGATGCAGCGCGCCTTGCGCGTGCTGGCCCCGGGAGCGCGCTATTCGCTGCTCTCGGACGGCGCGGTGGTGCCGGCCTTCGGCGTGCTGGGCGGCCTGTCGGGCGTCCCGGTCGGGGCCTGGATCGACCGGCACGGCGCCATCGAGGATTTCGATACGCCCGGCAAAGTCGCGGGACATCCCCTCGAGGAGGGGAGCATCGTCATGATCCGCTCGGCCGGCGGGGGCGGCTATGGCGACCCGCTCGAGCGGGATGCGGAGCGTGTCGCGCTCGACGTACGCGAGGGCTACGTGTCGGCCAAGGCGGCGCGCGAGCAGTACGGCCTGGTGCTCGACATGGCCGGCCGGGTGGATGCAGCAGCCACCGCTGCCTTGCGCAAGCGCCTGCGGGCTGCTCGCATCGCCCTGGTAACGCGGCTCGATGCGGACGTGTTCGAGATGGGTGCAGTCAGTCGCCGGCGGATCTGCAGGCTCAATCCTGCCGACGCGAGCGCAGCCGGCATCGGCGAAGACAATGTGGTGGAGCTGGATACCCGGCGCGCTGCACCCTTGCGGGCCTGGACGCGGCTGGATGCGGGCGTCAGCCCAGGCACCGTGCCGATCGATCGGCGCGGTCTATCGATTCTGAAGGCCGCGGAAGGCGAGCGGGTCGAGCTGCGCCGGGTTGCGGCGTCGGTTCGCCCGCGCGCCGGCTTCGCTGAAGCCGCCGAACGCATTGGTTAGGCTTGCACGAGGGTCCGACGGGCGCGTTTCGTCTTGCGGCGGTTGAGAGGCGGCTTCACGGACTCCAGGCGGGCCATGCTCAAGAGCCATCGCACGGTCCGCAGGATCTCCTCGCGCGCTTGCCAATCGGCCCTGGCCCAGTAGCGCGTCAGGAGCGTTTCCGCCTTCTTGACGAAGCGTGATGGCGTCGATTTACGAGAGAGCAACATGGCGATTTCGCCGGCCTGCTCGTCCCGCTGCGACAGGAGCGAGCGCACATTCCGAGAATAGCTGCCGGCGGATTTTCCGCCACCGCGCCTGGTCGTGCTCGCTGTTCGCTTGCTTGGCACGTCGATGCACTCTCGATATGCGGCCGACGTCTCGTGGAGCGTAGGGCTCCGAGGATGGCCTAAATCTTCGAGGTCTTTAGCACAGGTTTCGAGTAGGCGACACCGCGGCGGAAAGGGGTCGCGCTCGCGATCGGCCCGGCAACGCGGCACGCCGGAAAGAATTAGGGGGCGGCATCGCCGCCCCCTGTTTTCCTCGACTGCCTTGGCCTTGGTATTCAGGTCTTGGTGTGCAAGTCGACGCCCGATCCCTCGTTGATGTCGATGTCCTTCGTCTCCTGGAGCAACAGCGAGCCTATGACGAAGGTCATGACCGCGACGATGATCGGGTACCACAGTCCGGCATAGATATCGCCGTACGCGGCCACGATCGCCGTTGCAGCGAGGGGCAGGATACCGCCGAACCAGCCGTTGCCGATGTGATAGGGCAACGACATCGAGGTGTAGCGGATCTTGGTCGGGAACATCTCGACCAGGAATGCGGCGATGGGCCCGTACACCATGGTCACGTAGATGACCATGATGGTCAGGATCACCTCGATCATCACCCAGTTGAACTTGGCGGGATCGGCCTTGGTCGGGTAGCCGGCCTGGTTGAGGGCAGCTATCCACTTGGGAGCATTGGTAGCCGCCCAGCCGCCACCGCCCGTGCTCTCGACAGTCCTCGTGCCGCTCGGGCCCTCGATCTTGAGGCTCGGCAACGATCCGCGCGGACCTTCCGCCGTCGTGAACGACAGGCCTCCCTTGGTAAGCGCGTCACGCGCTGCGTCGCAGGGTGTGGGGATATTCCAGGGCGCATTGAGCTGGCAGGTGGCGGGGTCGACCGTCACCGTCAGGATATGCGTCTTCTGGAACTTCTCCAGATCGGGGTTGACGTAGTGCGTGAGCGCCGCAAACAGCGGGAAGTAGGTCAGCGCCGCGATGATACATCCCGCCAGGATGATCTTGAGGCGCCCGATCCTGTCCGACAGCCAGCCGAAGACGATGAAGAAGGGCGTGCCGATCAGGAGGGAGATGCCGA
>VBAB01000559.1 GCA_005888525.1 Alphaproteobacteria bacterium | reverse complement strand
CGCGCCGAGGAGGCGCCGCGCCTGATGGCGGTCAACGGCGACGAGGGCGAGCCCGGCACTTTCAAGGACCGCATCCGCCGGGAGAGGGAGCCGCACAAGTTTCCTGAGGGCGTGCTGATCGCGGCGGGGGCGGTGGAGGCCGAGCAGGTCTTCATCTACATGCGCGACGAGTATCCGGCGGTGCTGAAGATCCTGAAGGCGGAGATCGCCAAGCTGGAGGGCGCCGGTCTCGCCAAGCACACAAGGCTGCACGTCCGCCGCGGCGCCGGCGCCTACATCTGTGGCGAAGAGAGCGCGATGATCGAATCGATCGAGGGCAAGCGCGGTTACCCGCGCCACCGGCCGCCCTACGTCGCACAGGTCGGCCTGTTCGGCCGGCCGACGCTGGTCAACAACATCGAGACACTGCATTGGGTGCCGGCCATCCTGGAGAAAGGCGCGGCGTGGTTTGCAGCGCAGGGCAAGAACGGCGCCAAGGGGCTGCGCTCCTATTCTGTGTCGGGGCGCGTGAAAAATCCCGGCATGGTGCTGACGGCTGCCGGCTCGACCTGCCGCGATCTCATCGAGCAATGTGGCGGCATGGCCGACGGCCACCACTTCAAGGGCTACCTGCCGGGCGGCGCGTCGGGGGGCATCCTGCCCTCCTACATGGCCGACATTCCGCTCGACTTCGGCCAGCTCGAGAAGCACGGTTGCTTCGTCGGCAGCCACGCGGTCGTGATCCTGTCCGACCAGGACGATACGAAGGCCGTGGCGCTGAACCTGATGCGTTTCTTCGAGGACGAAAG
>VBAB01000558.1 GCA_005888525.1 Alphaproteobacteria bacterium | reverse complement strand
GGGCCGGCAAGGGTGCTCTATCTAACCTTGGGTACACGCGGCGCGATGGATCCCGGGGACAAGCCCCGGGATGACAACTGTGGAGGGCTCGCGTGAAAGAGCTCCCGCAGGCGGTGCCCAGCGTGCAGGTCGACAACGAGCGCGTGCGCGTCACCGAGTGGCGCTTCGCGCCGGGCGCCGAGACCGGCGAACACGTGCATCAGATGGACTACGTGGTGGTGCCGCTCGGCGATGGCCGGCTGAAGATCGTCTCGCCTGCGGGCGAGGAGAGCTTCGCGGACCTGAAACTCGGCGTCTCGTACGCGCGCAAGGCCGGCGTGCACCACAACGTCATCAACGCCAACGACTTCGAGTACGCCTTCGTCGAGATTGAGCTCAAGAGCTAGAAGTACACGCCATGGCAAGAATTGCGACGGCGCCGCGCTGGCCCTCCCCTTGGGGAGAAGGTGCCCGAAGGGCGGATGAGGGGACCTTCGCCCGCGCACAGATAAGTCGCCCCTCACCAGTTCGGCCGAATGACTTACGGTCGCGCCATCAAGGGCGCACGAGTCTTTCGCGCGGTGCACGCGACCGTAAGTCATGGCCTCACGGGTCTCCGAGGGTGCATCCTTCCAAGCTGAATTCGAGGCGATGCGATCATGAGCGATAAGATCACGTTTACGCTGGATGGACGCGAGGTCGAGGCGGAGCCGGGCGAGACCATCTGGCAGGTCGCGCAGAGGAACGGCACCAAGATCCCGCACCTGTGCTGGCACCCGGCGCCCGGCTATCGCGCCGACGGCAACTGCCGCGCGTGCATGGTCGAGGTGGAGGGCGAGCGCGTGCTGGCCGCCTCCTGTCAGAGGAAGGCCGCCGCGGGTATGAAGGTGAAGACGGCGAGTGAGCGGGCCAAGAAGTCGCGCCAGATGGTGTTCGAGCTGCTGATGGCCGACCAGCCCGGGCGCGAGACGAGCCACGATCCGGCTTCCAAGTTCTGGAGCTGGGTCGATGCCATGAGCATCACGCCGACCAGCCGCTTCCCTAGGGATCATCGCCCGCCGGCCGACGCGACGCATTCGGCCATCGCCGTCAATCTCGACGCCTGCATCAACTGCGGGCTGTGCGTGCGCGCCTGCCGCGAGGTGCAGGCCAACGACGTGATCGGCATGGCCTTCCGCGGGCACGGCGCCAAGGTGGTGTTCGACTTCGACCAGGGGATGGGGCAATCGACCTGCGTTGCCTGCGGCGAGTGCGTGCAGGTGTGCCCTACCGGCGCACTGATGGAGAAGGGCCTGCTCGACGCCGCCGGCAAGCGGGTCAACTACGAGACGCGCTCGGTCGACACGCTCTGTCCCTACTGCGGCGTCGGCTGCCAGACCACGGTGCACGTCAAGGACGAGAAGATCCTCTACGTTGACGGCCGCAACGGGCCGGCCAATGCGAACCGGCTGTGCGTCAAGGGTCGCTTCGGCTTCGACTACATCCATCACCCCGATCGGCTGATCAAGCCGCTGATCCGCCGCGATGGCGTCGCCAAGGACGCCAATATGCAGATCCGGCGCGAGGAGATGCTCACGTACTTCCGCGAGGCGACCTGGGAGGAGGCGCTGGCCAAGGCTGCGTCGGGGTTGAAGGGCGTCCATGCGCGCGACGGCGGCAAGGCGATCGCCGGCTTCGGCTCGGCCAAAGGCTCCAACGAGGAGGCCTATCTGTTCCAGAAGCTGATCCGGCAGGGTTTCGGCACCAACAACGTCGATCATTGCACGCGGCTGTGCCACGCATCCTCGGTGGCCGCGCTCATGGAGGGGCTGAACTCCGGCGCGGTGACGGCGCCATTCACGGCAGCCAAGGACA
>VBAB01000557.1:8432-14920 GCA_005888525.1 Alphaproteobacteria bacterium | reverse complement strand
ATCAAAGCCCAAGAGGCCTACGCGCTCTGCAGCCTCGCCGCCGACGTGCGCGTCACCCAGGTCGTCAACGGCTCCAAGGGCATCCACGTCATGCTGGATAAGCGGTATCTGCAGCGGGTGGGGTGATCGTTGGCGTTCGTGGTCGCGCCCTTTTCGCTCGCGTCTCTGGTGCGACGGGCCCTGGTATGGCAACATTGGGCATGGTGTCGCGAAAATCAAAAACCGATCGGGCCGAGATCATTGCGGCGCTCAAAGCGCGAGCAGCTGAGATCAGAAGCTTAGGTGTCGTTTCCCTGGCCCTTTTTGGCTCCAGGGCCCGCGGCGACGAGCAAGCGGACAGTGATCTTGATGTGTTGATAGGCTACGATAGGCGTCGAAAATTCTCTCTCTATGATCTGGTGGGCGTAGAGCATTTTATTAGCGATCTGACCGGGTTGGCGGTGCACGTTTCGACGCGTGATGCGCTTCCAGCGGACAAGCTTCAAGGTATGCTGCGGGACGCTGTGAAAGTCCTCTGATGGTGCAAAAGCGCAAAAGGGAAAAGTTGCGCGCGCTCCCAGATGTCGTCGCCGAGGCGCTTCAGGCCATAGACGAAGCCGAGAGCTTCACTAGAGGAATGACGTTTGAGGAGTTCATTCTGGACAGGAGAACCTCCCGCGCCGTCGAGCGTTGCCTCCAAATCATCTCTGAGGCGTCGCGGCACGTGCCGAAGAGCGTTCAAGCCGACTACCCGGAGATCCCTTGGCGTAAGGTGATCGATAGCGGCAATGTCTTTCGTCACGCTTATCACACTGTGAGCCATCGCATCGTGTGGGACACCGTGCGCGACGATCTGCCTATCCTCAAGGGCGCCTTGAAAAAAATCCCCACGGACATGCCGACTACGCCATAGCCGGCTAACCCACCCCGTCCACCACCCTAGCCACGGCCAGGTCCTTGCGCACGTCGGCGGGGGCGCCGGCATAGATGATCTCGCCGCGCTCGATGACGTAGAGGCGGTCGGCGAAATCGGGCACGTGGTGCAGGTTGGATTCGGCGATCAGCACGGCGTGCCCGAGCTGGCGGATCGAGCCGATGCCGTCGACGATCGAGGGCACCACCGCCGGCGAGAGGCCCTCAGTGGGCTCGTCCAGCAGCAGCAGCTTGGGGTCGAGCGCCAGCGCGCGCGCAATCGACACCATCTTGCGCTCGCCGCCCGAGAGCTGCTGGCCGCCGCGCGCACGGTAGCGCTCGAGCCGCGGGAACACGCGGTAGGCCAGTGCCTCGCGCTCCGTGGCCGATCGCTGGGTGGCCCGCGTCCAGGTCGGGAGCAGGATGTTTTCCGCCACCGTCAGATCGCCGAACACCTCGCTCTCCTCGGGCGCGAAGCCGATGCCGAGGCGCGCGATCTCGAACGGCGCCAGTCCCAAGAGCTCGCGGCCTTCCAGCGCGATCGCACCGGAGACCGGCTTGCGGGCGCCCATGATGGTGCGGAAGGTGGTCGACTTGCCGGCGCCGTTGCGCCCCACCAGGCAGACGAGCTCGCCGGCGCTCACCTCCAGCGATACCCGGCGCAGGATGGGGCTGCCGTCGATGTCCACGACCAGGTTTCCCGCTGTCATCCTCGGGCTTGTCCCGAGGATCCAGCCATCCGCGAACGCCGGAGCGAGCTGCTCGATGGATGGTCGGGACAAGCCCGGCCATGACAACCCACACTAGTGGCCCCTGCGCTTGCCGACCACGGTCTCGATGATCGCCGGATCGGCAAAGAAGGCGTCGGGCGGCAAGTCGGCGAGGACTTTTCCTTCCGAAAGCGCGATGATCCGATGCGAATAGGACGCCACCAGGTCCATGTCGTGCTCGACCAGGATGATGGCGTCGACGCCGGCCGCCCGCGCGGCGCCCACGAGCGTCTTCATCACGGTGTGCTTCTCGGCCGTGGACACCCCCGACGTCGGCTCGTCGAGCAGGATCACCTGCGGCTGCAGGGCAAAGGCGGAGGCGACGTCGAGCAGCTTCTTCTCGCCCTGCGACAGCAGGCGCGACAGCGTCGCGAGTCGCTGCTCGAGGCCGAAGATGCCGGCGATCTCGGCAACGCGCGCGCTGATCGCCTCGTCGGCGAGCAGGGGGGAGAGGAGCCGCCACTGCTTGCCCTGGTGTGTGACGACGGCCGCCCCGATCGTCTCGGCCACGGTCAGCTGCGGGAAGATCTGCACGAGCTGGAAGGTGCGCGCCATGCCGCGCGTGGCGAGTGCCACGGGCCCGACGCCGGCGATGTTCTCTCCCTTGAAGTAGACCTCGCCATTGGTCGGCACCAACAGGCCGGTGAGAAGATTGACCAGCGTCGTCTTGCCGGCGCCGTTGGGCCCGACGATCGAGACGAACTCGCCGGCGCGGACGGCAATCGAGATGTCGTCGAGCGCGCGGAAGGCGCCGTAGTGCTTGGACACGCCCCGTGTTTCGATGAGTGGGGTCATCGCGCGGCGTCCAATCGCCGACGGCGCAGCATGCGCGATTCCCCTCCCGTCGTGTCGAAGACACGCCTTCGGCATGATGATGGGGAGGGGCTAGGGGTGGGGTGAAGAGGCGTGTTTCGATCAGCGGCGTCATGCAACGTCATCCCGGCGTAGGCCGGGACCCAGGACACCTGGTTGCGAATGTTCGGGCAGCTGCACGGGCCCCGGCCTTCGCCGGGGTGACGAGAGGAACGATCCGACGTCGGCCGCCAGCCCCGCCAGGCCGCGGGGCAGGAAGATGACGACGAGGGCGAGGATGGCGCCCAGCACGAAACGCCAATATTGCGTGTAGGACTGCAGCTGGTCCTGCAGGAGGGTCAGTGCCAGCGCGCCGATGATGGGGCCCAGGAAGCTCGAGAAACCGCCGAGCACGGTCATGAACACGAGATGGCCCGAGTGCGTCCAGTACACGAGCTCGGGGTCCGCAAGGCCGGTGCGGAAGCCCAGGATGGCACCGCCGATGGCCCCGTAGATGGCGGAGATGACGAAGGCCGCCAGCCGGAATTGGTGCACGCGCACGCCCAGATAGAGGGCCTTCTGCGCGTTGTCGCGCAGCGAGCGCAGGTGCAGCCCGAACGGGGAATGCACGATACGCCACATGAGGAACGCAGCGATCAGCATGAGCGCCAGGCAGTAGTAGTAGAAGGGGCCGGCCATCAGCTCGATCTTGTTGTAGGCGGCAAACTCGAGCCCGAGGAGGCGCATGCGGGGCACGCGCATGCCGCTGTCGCCGCCGGTCAGGTGGTAGAACTTGAAGAGCACCGAATGCGTCAGCATGCCGAAGGCGAGCGTGAGCATGCCGAAGAAGATGCCGGTGTAGCGCACCACGAGCCAGCCGAGGGGAAGCGCGACGACGAGCCCGGCCAGCGCCGCGCCGATGAGTACGATCTCGAACTCCTTGATGCCCCACACCCCGGCGATGACGGCAGCGCCGTAGGCGCCGAGCCCGAGGAACATCGCGTGCCCGAAGGAGAGCAGGCCGCCGTAGCCGAAGAGCAGATTGAATCCCAGCAGCGCAATGGCATAGCCGTAGAACGGCACCAGCAGGTTGGCGTAGAAGGGCGGCGCCAGGACCGGGACCAGGCCGAGCGCGACCACTGCCGCGACGATGAGGATGACCGACGGCGCGCGCCTCATGCCGCGGGCTTTCCGAACAGGCCCGAAGGTTTCAACAGCAGCACGCCGATGACGATCAGGTAGATCGCCAGGATCTCGAACTCGGGGTAGAAGACGAGCGAGCCCGCGCGAATGAGCCCGACGAGGAGGGAGCCCGCCAGCGCGCCCGCCATCGAGCCGAGCCCTCCGATCACCACCACGGCGAAGGCCTCGATGACCACCTCCACTGCCATGTCGAGCGAGGCGGCTGCCGTCGGCACGACCAGCGCGCCGCCGACGGTGCCGAGCAGCGTGCCGAGCGTGAATACCGCGGCGTAGATGCCGCGCACGTTCACGCCCAGAGCCTCCGCCATGGTCCGGTTCTCGGCCGTGGCCCGCAGCAGCCGGCCGTAGTTGGTGCGCTGCAGGAACAGGCCGATCAGGGCGGCCGCGCCGATCGCCGCTGCGATCACCAGCAGATTGTAGACCGGCACGATGAAATCGCCGGCGACGATCTTGCCGTAGACGAGCTGAACGTTGTCGAGCGAGGTCGGATTGGCGCCCCACAGGAAGCGGATGATGTCTTGGAACATCAAGACCATGGCAAACGTCAGCAGCAGCTGGAAGCTCTCGTCGCGATCGTAGACCGTGCGCAGGATGCGCTCGATCGGCGGGCCGACGACGGCCATCACGGCACCGGCGACGAGCAGCAGCGGCAGCAGGGTCCATTGCGGCATTCCGGCCTTGAGGGCCAGCGTTACGAAGGTGATGCCGAAGTAGGCGCCCAGCGCATAGAACGAGCCGCAGGCCAGATTGACGATCTTCTGCACGCCGAACACCAGCTGCAGCCCGGCCGCCACCAGGAAAAGCACGGCGGCATGGAAGATGCCGCCGAGCAGGATGTTGCCGAACGCCGACATGGGACTTGGCCGGTTTCCTGGAGTTTCGTCACCGACGCGCGAACACTGTGGTCATCCCGGTGCTTGTCACCGGGATCCATCGTGCCGCGGGCTTCGCCGCTCCCGGATGGCTGGATGGCGGGGACAAGCCCCGGCATGACAGCGTGGAGCGTTTCGTTCGGCTCACGAGACTAGATCTTGAACTGCGCCGTCTTCAGCCATTCCCAGAAATTGGCCCCGGCCGGCTTCTGCAGATCGGCCGAGTACATGGTCTCGATCCTGGCGGGATCGAGCGTGACGAAGTCGTACTTGTTGTTGTGCGTCGAGAAGCCCTGCACGAACGTCTGGTCGGCGATGTGGTCCTTGCGCCAGGAGCCTTTGCCGCCGAGGCTTTCGACCGAGAGCCCCACCATGGCGTCGATCACGTCGTCGTTGGACGGCCACGCCGAGCCCTTGGCCTTGGCTGCCGCCTCCACCGCTGCCTTGTAGGAGGCGAGCGCGAAGTAGGCGCGGTCGGCCTCCCAGTTCGGGTAGTCCTTCTGCTTGTCGGCGTACCAGGCGACGAACTCCTTTGCCATCGGCGTGGCGTTGGGATTGTCGAAGTAGAGCGTGTTGTGCCCGAACAGCATGCCCTCGGGCGTGAAGTCCTTCTTCATGAGGGTGTGCTGGAAGCCGGCCGCCGGGAACACCAGCTTGATGCCCTTGGTCAGCTCGGCGGCCGCGGCCTGCTTCATGAAGACCGGCAGGTCCGCGAACAGCAGGGACGAGAAGATGAGGTCGGGCTTGGCGGCCTTGAGGGCGGCGACGTTGCTCGTGAGCTCCATGGTGCCGACTTTCGGCCACTGCTCGGTGACGACCTCGTGCTCGATGTTGAAGCGCTTCAGCAGCGCGATGAATGCCGCCATGTTGTTGCGGCCGTAGGAATAGTCCGGATTGATGCCGGCGATGCGCTTGAACTGGCCCTTCCAATGCTTGATGGCGAGCAGCGAGGACATCACGGCCTCGCACTCGTTGTCGGTGCTCTTGAAGAGATAGCGCGCGTTCGGCAGCTTCTCCTCGACGCCGTCCTGGGTGGTGCCGTCCCAGAAGATCGTGAGCGCGCGGGACTCTTCCACCACCGGGCCCAGCGCCAGTGCCACGCCGGTGGAGATGATGCCCAAAACGCAGTCGACCTTGTCCTGCTGGACCAGCTTCTGGAAGCGCTCGATCGTGTCCTTGGGAGACGTCTCTTCCTCGATCACCAGCTCGATTTTGCGCCCCGCTATGCCTCCGCCCGCGTTGAACCGCTCCACGGCCCACTCGGTGGCCCTCAGGCCGCTGATGCCGGGGCTGGCGGCGATGCCGGTGCGCGGCGCCAGGATGCCGAGCCTGCAGGGCTTGGCCTGGGCGATGGCGGGGGCGAACACGCCGGGCGAGGTGGCGGCGGCGCCGGTTGCGGCAATCGATTTCAGAACGGTGCGGCGCGATAGCTTCATGGGACGTTTCCTGGCTCGGTTTGATTGGCGCCGTCTCGAGCGGCGTTGGCACATGATATATCACGGGCATCCCGGAATTTCGCGGAGCGAAATATCCGGGACCCAGGGGCCGAGGAGAACCGACCGAGCTCGTGGTCCTGGGTCCCGGCTCCCCGCGCTGCGCGCTCCGGCTGGGATGACAGGTGTGGGCGCTTACGGCGCTGTCAACTCTGGCCAGAGATCGCGCCATTGCGGATTTTGAGCTTCGATCAGCTCGAGCTTCCACTTGCGGTGCCAGCGTTTGATGCGCTTTTCGCGGAGAATGGCCGAGTTGATATCGTGATGCAGCTCCGAGTAAACGAGCAACTTGACCCGATAGCGGTTGGTAAATCCCGGCACTAATCCTTCCCGGTGCTCGTGCACGCGACGGATCAAATCATTTGTTACGCCAACGTAGAGCGTGCCGTTTCGACGGCTCGCCAAGATGTAGACCCAGTAGACGTGGTCGCGCATCGCGATGTCCGTGTTGGGCTGTCATCCCGGAA
>VBAB01000557.1:4559-8420 GCA_005888525.1 Alphaproteobacteria bacterium | reverse complement strand
CAGAGCTTGTCGCCCTGGGTCCCGGCTCTCCGCGCTGCGCGCTCCGGCCGGGATGACACCTACTTGCGCCCGATCTCCCTCAGCGCTGCGTCAATCTCCTCGGCCGTCAGCGTCCAGTCGTTGTCCATGTCGGCCACGATCTTTTTCATGAACGGCTCGGAGAGCCGGATCGCTCGCTCCTTGTCCCCCAGGTGATCGTAGAGGATGGCGAGCGCCAGTTGCTGCGGGCTCGTGCCCTCGTAGGTCCACTCGAAGCCCCAGCTGGTGAACTGCTTCACCTCGTAGTGCTCCGGCAGCGGCCGGCCGTCGACCGTCACCAGCAGCCCGTCGATGCTGCGCTTGCCCTCGTAGGTCTTCATGGCGCCACCGTTGCCCGGGTGAAAGTCTCCGTGTAGTCGATCAGCCGGTCCGTGGCCTCGGCGGCGCGCTTGGGCTCGCCGTCGGCGATGGCGCGGGCCTGGCTCGCATGCAGGCGCGCGCACAGCGGTAGGTCGGCGGCCTGCTTATAGTGCAGGTACCAGAAGCGCCGGGAGTGGCCGTGCAGCGATCGCATCGCCCGCGTCGCGTAGTCGTTGTGGGCGGCCGCCGAGATGAGCAGGTTCAGCTCGCGATCGAGGCGCATGAAGACGATGTCGTCGTTGGTCTTGGCGGCGCGGTCCATGCCGTCGGCGATCTCGCGAAACCGCTGGCGCTGCTCCTCGCTGGCGCGCTGCGCGCCTGAGCGGCACAGCAGCCGCTCCAGCTCGCGGCGCACCTCGAGAACCAGCAGCTGCTTGCGCGGGTCCGTCTCGGATACCAGGATGCCCTTGCGCGGCAGGATCGTCACCAGGCCCTCTCGCGCGAGCCGCTGCAGCGCCTCGCGGATGGGGGTACGGCCGATCTTCAGGCTCGTCGCCAGCGCGTACTCGGAGAGAAACTCGCCGGGCTCGAGGCGCAGCGTGACGATCTCCTCCTCCAGGCGCCGGTAGGCCTGCTCCGTCAAGGTCTCGAGGCGGGCCGGCTTTGCCGCTCGGACGGCGCGCTGCGGCTTGTTTCTCTTGATGGCTAGGCTCGGCATGGAAGCGTCCGGAGTGTCCAAGATCACACGTGCCTGCGCTTGCGCACCATGGTGGCGAACTTCTCGTACTCCTCCTCCTTGACCGTGTAGGAGTGGTCGTCGTCCGGAAACGAGCCCTCCTTCACCTCCTTGATGTACTGCTTGATGCCGGTCACGGCGACCTCGGTCAGCTTGGCGAAGCGCTTGGTGAATTTCGGCTTGAAGTCGGTGAAGACGCCGAGCAGGTCGTGGCAGAGCAGGATCTGCCCGTCGGTGCCGACGCCCGCGCCGATGCCGATGGTGGGGATGGTGAGCTGCTCGGAGATCAGCTTGGCGATCTTCGCCGGTACTGCCTCGAACTCCAGCATGAAGCAGCCGGCGTCCTCGATGGCGAGCGCGTCCTCCAGGATCTTCATGGCGGCGTCCGCCGTGCGGCCCTGGATCTTGAAGCCGCCGAACATGGCGATGGTGTGCGGGGTCAGGCCGATGTGGGAGGCCGTGGGGATGCCGGCGTCGACCAGGGCCTTGAGGATGTGCGCCTGCGACTTGCCGCCCTGCGGCTTGACGGCGTCCGAGCCCGCCTCCTGCATGAAGCGCGTGGCGTTGGTGAGCGCGCGCTCCACCGTGTGGTAGCTCTGATAGGGCATGCAGCCGAGCACGAAGGTGGTGGGCGCCCCGCGCCGGATCGCCTGGGCGTGCATCACCATCATGTCCATTGTCGCTGGGATGGTGGAGGGGTGTCCGTGCGCGATCATGGCGAGGCTGTCGCCGACCACCGCCACATCGACGCCCGCCATCTCGGCCCACTTGGCGCTCGTGTAGTCCGGCACCGACATGTAGACCATCTTCTCGCCGGTCTTCTTGCTGTCGCGGATCTCGGTGATGGTACGCTTCTCGCGCTTCTTCTCCGCTGCCGGAGCGCTTTTGCCCGCCTCGGGCCCCTTATCCTGCGCCATGACCGTCCTCCCTCACCTTCACTCGGGCGATGCCCGGGCGCCATCTGATATATCTGGCGTATGCTAGAGAGCGCGGCGTTCGCCGGTCAAGCTCGCACGAGGCAATCCGTGGATGAAACTAACTGGGTCGCCTTGGGCCTGCTGATGGGCAGCGTGCTGTTGGCTGCCCTCTACGGGTTGGCTGCGAGCGGCCATTTTCCTGCTGAATTCCGCCCCCAAAAGCTGCAGCGGGGGTGGGGCGCCCTCGTCCTGTGGGGAACGATGGTCGCCACGGGTCTCGCGGGGGCCGTGGCGCTGGTCCTCGCGTGGAGGCCCCTGCCCTGGTACGCGACCGTGATCGGCGGCGGGGCAGCACTGCTGTTCGCGCCCCTGCTGTTGCAGTCCTTGCCCGACAGCTTCGTCAACGGCCGCCGCGGGCTTCTCGTGCTCTGCGCCGGCGCCGTCGTCCTGGCGGCCTTGATGTGGCGCGCAGCCTGAGCGCACCTGTCATCCCGGAATTTCGCGCAGCGAAATATCCGGGACCCAGGGCTGCACAGCCGATTGATCTGGATCCCGGCGCTCCGTGCTGCGCACTCCGGCCGGGATGACAGATGGATCACTCCTTGAGCGTAATGTTGGCGTCGCGGATGACGTCGCCCCAGCGCTGGCGCTCAGTCGCCATGAATGCGGCGAAGGCGTCGGCGCGCATCGCCGATGCCGCCGCCCCGTCGTCCTCGAGGCGCTCGAGAACGTCGGCGCGCTGCAGCGCCGCGCCTGCCGCGGCCTCGAGCTTGGCGCGGATGTCGGCCGGCAGTCCCTTTGGCGCCAGCAGCCCGTACCAGGCCGATGCCGTGTAGCCGGGCAGGCCGGCCTCGGCCGCCGTCGGCACATCGGGGATGGCCGCGACCCGAGCCGTGCCGGTGACCGCGAGCGCCGTGACCGTTCCGCCCAGGACCAGCCCGGCGGCCGACGGGATGGTCGTCACCATGAAGTCCACGTGGCCGCCGACCACGTCGTTGAGCGCCGGCGCCGCGCCGCGATAGGCCACGTGCCGGGCCTTGATGCCGGCCGCCCGCTCCAGCAGCAGGGTTGCCAGGTGGCTGGCAGAGAGGTTCGAGGCCGACGCATAGGTGAGCTCCGTCGGTCGTCGCTTGGCCTCGGCGACCAGCTCGGCCAGTGTCTTCACCTTCAGGCTCGGACCGACCACGACGACCAGCGCCGCATTGGCGATGAGCGTGATCGGCTCCAACGTCAGCGCCGGATCGGATTTCATGGTCTTGTAGAGGTGCGGGTTGACCACGGCCCCTGGTTGCCGATCAGCAGCGTGTAACCGTCGGCCTTGGCGTGCGCGACGGCATCGGTAGCGAGATTGCCCGCCGCGCCCGGCCGGTTCTCCACGACGATGGCGCCGCCGAGCCTCTCCTCCAGCGCCTTGGCGAAGACGCGGGCGATGGCGTCGGTGCCGCCGCCAGCCGCGTAGGGCAGAACGAGAGTGATGGGGCGGCTCGGGTAACGGTCCTGGCCCCACGCCGGCTCGATCGCCGACGCCGCTGCCGCCGCGGCCAGCCCGCGCAGAAACGCGCGACGATCGTGCATCGAATGCCCTCCCTGCAGTCGGCTCACAGTAGCCGACGCTGTCCTCAAATTCGATTGATCTTCGCCGGCACATGGCCACAATTGCCCGGGGCGAACGGAAAGGGGCAAGGAATGGATCTCGGGCTCAAAGGCAAGACCGCGCTGGTCACGGGCGCCAGCATCGGCATCGGCCGCGGCATCGCGCTGGCGCTGGCGCGCGAAGGCGTCCGCCTGGCGGTGGTGGCGCGGCGCGGCAATCTGCTGGAGGAGTTGGCGGGCGAGATCGTCGCGGCGGGCGGCACGAAACCGGTGCTG